>JBGSWL010000079.1:0-10207 GCA_041752455.1 Roseitalea sp.
CGGTTCCAAACCGGGTGCCTATGGCGCGGGCCTGCAGGCGCTGATCGACGAGGGCGGCTGGGCGGAGCGCGCCGACCTCGGGGAGGCGTTCATCATTTGGGGCTCTTATGCCTACGGCGCCGCAGACGAGGGGGTTGCCGAGCGGGCGGTTTTCGAAGACCGGCTGCGCACGGTCGAGGCGGTGGTGCAGAACCAGGACAATCGCGAGCACGATCTTCTGGATTCCGACGACTACTACCAGTTCGAGGGTGGCTGGACGGCTGCGGTCGAAGCGATCTCCGGCCATCGCCCGACGGTTTATCACAACGACCATTCGCGGCCCGAGCGGCCGATCATTCGCACGCTGGAGGAAGAAATCGGCCGGGTCGTGCGGGCGCGCGCGACGAACCCGAAATGGATCGCCGGGGTTATGCGGCATGGCTACAAGGGCGCCTTCGAGATGGCGGCGACGGTCGACTATCTGTTCGCGTTTGCGGCGACGACCGGCGCCGTGCGGGACCACCATTTCGAGGCGGTGTACAACGCCTATCTCGGCGACGAGGCCGTGCGCGCGTTCATCACGGACAAGAACCCGGATGCGCTGACGGAAATGGCGGCCAAACTGCTGGACGCCATCGACCGAGGGTTGTGGACACCGAAGAGCAATTCGGCACGGTTTGACCTTGAGGCTTTGCGCAGGCCGGGCGCGGACGCTTGAGGTCGGGCAGGCTTTGATGTACATGAATGTGTACACAAAGGAGCGTCAGATGGGCCACACCAATGTCAGCGACTTCCGCCAGAATCTGGCCGCCCATCTCGATGAGGTTTCCGAAAGCCGGGCTCCGCTTTTCGTGACGCGCGGCAAGGGCAAGGGTGTCGTCGTGATTGCCGAAGACGAATATGAAAGCATGGCCGAGACGCTGCATCTGCTGGCCAGTCCGGCCAATGCCAAGCGGCTCCGGGAAGCGGTCGCGGAATTGGACGCCGGCGGGATCACCCAGGACCTGATCGAAACTGAATGAAACTCGTCTGGTCGCGCCATGCGTGGGAGGATTATCTCCACTGGCAGGCGGCGGATCGGGCGATGGTTGAAAAGATCAACATCCTCATCCGTGAATGTCTGCGAACGCCGTTTGCCGGAAGCGGAAAGCCGGAGCCCTTGAAGGGCGAATTCAAAGGGTTCTGGTCGCGCCGGATCACGCAGGAGCACCGTCTGGTGTATCGGGTGTCCGGGGCAGGCGAAATGCAGGCATTGGAAATCGCCGCATGCCGGTATCACTACGGATGAGTGTCAGCGGCCAGGCTCGGCAGGGGCCTTGTTCGGGACGTAAATGACCCCCGGAAGACCCTTGAAATGGGCGTCGCAGGTCAGGAGGTCCGCGTCAAACGCCAACGCCGAGGCATAGAGGATGGCATCGGCTGTCGCGAGCTTGTGCGTTCGATGGATGTCGGCAGCACGCATCGCCAAGCCCATGTCGAGCGGGGATTCGATGCATTGGCTGGCAAAGGCAAGAAAGCGGTTGCGCGTTTCTTCATCGCTCTCTCGTCCGATCCATTTTGCCACTTCCAGAATGACGATTGTCGGCAGCACGATTTCGGCCTGATCCTGCGGCACAAGGTCCATCAGCGGTTCGGCGGCTTCACCGTCTGCCAGAATTTCCACCCAGACCGACGAGTCGATCACCCGCATCAGAAACGGTCGTTCCGGTCACGGAGATCGGCCGTGTCGGCACCTTTGGCGACCCCCTTGAGATTTTTCAGGGTCGGCACGGGGACAAGCAGCCAGCCGCCCTCTTTCGGAACAAAGGCGAATTTCTGCCCCGGTTGCCAGTGTTGGCTTTCGCGCACCGATTTCGGTACGGATATCTGGAACTTTGACGAGAGGGTCGCGAGATTGCTCATCTTGCATTTTCCTGATCGATCAGAGTTTGTAAGAATGTAGTCCCTTGGCGGAGAAGGTGCAAGAGATGACCGACGAGACCCCTGACGACAGCGCCCGGCATGCCCAGAAGATGGCCAAGAAGAAGGCCGCGCGCGACAAGATCATGGCGACCAAGACCGATGAGAAGGGCCTGGTGATCGTTCACACCGGCAAAGGGAAGGGCAAATCGACGGCGGCATTCGGGATGATCTTCCGGCACATCGCCCATGGCCGCAAATGTGCAGTGGTGCAGTTCATCAAGGGCGCGATGGCGACCGGTGAGCGCGACCTGATCGAGCGGCATTTTTCCGACCTTTGCGCTTTCCACACGATGGGCGAGGGATTTACCTGGGAAACGCAGGACAAGGCGCGCGACATGGCGGCGGCGCAGGCGGCCTGGGAAAAGGCCAAGGACCTGATCCGCGACGAGAGCAACCTGATGGTGTTGCTCGACGAGATCAATATCGCGCTGCGCTATGACTATATCGCGCTCGCTGATGTTCTGGCGTTTCTGGCCACCGAAAAGCCGCCGATGACACATGTGGTGCTGACCGGGCGCAATGCGGCGGAAGACCTGATCGAGGCGGCGGATCTGGTGACCGAGATGGAACTCATCAAGCATCCGTTCCGGTCGGGCGTGAAAGCGCAGGTCGGGGTGGAGTGGTAGGCGCCGCCCGCCGGAGGACTGGCAGCGCCGTGCATCAGGTCAGACCTTCTTGAGAATGTTGCCGAGCATCAGGACGACATAGGCGAGAAGCGCGACATAGACCGATTCGACCGGAACGAAGTTCACGACATCGAGTGCCATCAAGAGGGCGACGATGGCGATGACGACGGATGCGATGAAAATCGGATTGGTGGGGGCGCTGAGGTTCATGGTGCGTGGATCCTTGTTTCAATGGATCTGCATGGACACATTCGCGCATCGCGGAATTGACGTGGGTAAGCAGCCACGCCGTTTCAGGTCACAAGCAACCGGATCGCGAGCGCAACGCAGGTGACAACCAGCAGCGGGCGGACGATGCGGGCGCCGCCCTTCATGGCCAAAGAAGCGCCGAGCCCCGCGCCGAAGAACTGCGCAACGCCCATCACAAGCCCTATCTTCCACAGAACGGCACCGGCAAGCACGAAACCGACCAGTCCGCCGACATTGGAAGCGAAGTTGAGAAGTTTGGTGTGGGCCGTGGCCTTCAGCATGCCGAAACCGGCAAGCGCGACGAAGGCCAGCATGAAGAACGACCCGGTACCGGGGCCGAACAAGCCATCATAAAAGCCGATGGCGGGAACCACGCCGACCATGAACCAGAACGGCGACAGGCGCTCGGCGCGATCTCCATCGCCAAGGCCGCGCTTGAAGCCGAAGTACAGTGCCATCGCGATCAGAAGGAATGGCAACAGCCGCTCGAGGATCTGCCCAGGAAGCACAGTGGCAAGTCCTGCGCCCACCAGCGCTCCGGCAAAGGCCAGTCCGGCCGAAGGCAACTGCTTGCGAAGGTCCACATGGCCCTTGGCCGCATAGGCGAGCGCGGCCGATCCCGAGCCGAACAGGCCCTGCAGCTTGTTGGTGCCGAGTGCCACGACCGGTGGCACGCCGGCCAGCAGCAGCGCCGGCACCGTGATGAGGGCACCTCCGCCGGCGATGGCGTCGACAAATCCGGCAATGAAGGCGGCGATTGCGAGAAGGGCCAGAATCTCGCTAGGTTGGTCGAGCATGCTTTCGTCTGATCACGAAAGCAGGACGGGTGCAATCTCGCACCCGCCGCTTGTTGGAGACATTGTCCATGCCTCAAGGAATTCTGGATCGGCTCAAGGGCATGCTGGAGCGCGACAAGACCGTGCAGATGGTGGCCAATGACCCGACGCTGACGGCAGAGCTTCTGTTGCTGTTCCGCATGATCCTTGCCGATGGCGCGGTGCAGACCGCCGAACTGGCGGTTTTCAAGCGCATCTGCCGCGATGTCTTCGGTCTCAACCCGGACGCGATGGATGGCGTCTACAAATATCTCGAGGACTATGCCTACGAGACGACGAACGAGCAGTCGGTGGCGATGTTTGCCGGCCTGCCGGTCGAGCGGCGCAAGATGCTGCTCGACAACATGATCGCGATTGCCGAATCCGACGACGAACTCGATCCCGACGAGTTGCGGCTTTTGGGGCGCACAGCAGACATGCTGGGCTTTGACATCAAAGGCAATTAATGACGGCAGGTCGCTTGCGGGCTCTTGAATGTCGCTTGGTCCGTTGACCGGGTGGTGGCGCATGGATAGTTTGGTGCCGTTGCCGGTGGTGCCGCCTGATGGGCGGCCGGAACGGTGTCCGATCCACGTTGACCCAGACCGGGAGCGTTGAAAGGGACCGCCGGGCTGACTGACCTGTCTTTCTCGGGCGGGCGGATTGCTGGTGACGTGTTTGAACCGAACCAGCAGGAATACTTCATGAAAACCGTTTCGCTTGCCGCCGCCAACCTACTTACCGTTGCCACCACGGCTTTTGCCCATCCGGGTCATGTTGATGCTGCCGGTGGTCACGACCATTGGTTGGCCATCGGCGCCGGTGCTGCCGCCTTGGTCATACTGGCCGGCGCACTCGTCGCTGCACGCCGTTCGGCCAAGCGCGCGCGCTGATGTTTGCCAACCCCCCTGCCGGCAAGCGCTACGGCGTCATGGTCTGCGGCCATGGCAGCCGCAACAAGAACGCCGTCGGCGAATTCGCCAAACTGGCCGAACGGCTGCGCGAGCGCTTTCCGGCGGTTCCGGTGGACTATGGCTATCTGGAATTTGCCAATCCGGTGATCCACAAAGGCCTCGATGCGCTGAAAGAAGCCGGTGCCAACCATATCCTGGCGGTTCCGGGCATGCTGTTTGCCGCAGGCCATGCCAAGAACGACATTCCGTCGGTTCTCAATTCCTGGGCGGCGGCCAACCGCGATGTGCAGGTCGACTATGGCCGGGAGTTTGGCATCGACCTCCGGATGATCCGCGCTGCTGGTGCCCGCATCGAGGAGGCGCTCGTCGCTTCCGGTTGGAGCCAAGGCGAGCCGCTGCATGACACGATGCTGGTGGTCGTCGGGCGCGGAGCGTCTGACCCGGACGCCAATTCCAACGTCACCAAGGTGATGCGCATGCTCTGGGAAGGCATGGGGTTCGGCTGGGGCGAGACCGCCTATTCGGGCGTCACCTTTCCGCTGGTCGGTCCCGGCCTCGAGCATGCTGCCAAGCTTGGCTACAAGCGGATCGTCGTGTTCCCGTATTTCCTGTTCACTGGCGTGCTGGTCAAACGAATCTATCAGGCAACCGACGAGGCGGCAGCGGCGCATCCCGACATTTCCTTCGTCAAGGCGGGATACCTGAACGACCATGATCTGGTGATCGACACGATGGTCGAGCGGGTGCGCGAAATCCTCGAAGGCACCAACAACATGAATTGCCAGATGTGCAAATATCGCGAGCAGGCGCTTGGCTTTGAAGCCGAAGTCGGCCTCGCGCAAATGAGCCATCACCATCATGTGGAAGGCGTTGGCGGGGCGCCGGAGAACTGCCCGTGTATGGGCGATTGCGATGGCCGTTGCCGCGACAAGGCGTTCTGCGCGTTGCATGGCATCGAGTGGACGCCGGTGCACAGCCACGCGGTGCCGGGTCCTCTGGAGCCGGTTGCTAACGCAGGCCGGCATCAGCATGCCGATGGCACGTGGCATGACGACCACGATCATCATCACCATGATCACGACCACGGGCATGACCATCACCATGCGCACGGGCACGCGCACGATCATGCCCATGACCATGGCCACGATCATGGCCACCACCATCACCCCTATCCCCATGCCGATCACCCGCTCGGGCCGAAGAGCATGGAGCGCGACAAGGGCTGACAGGCGTGGGACTGTTCGATCGCTATCTCGTCGTCGATTGGTCGGCGAACGGGTCGCCCAAGACTGGCAAGGATTCGATCTGGCTAGCGCTTGCCGGGCCGGACGGCCTTCTGCGTGCGCCGGAAAACCCGCCGACACGCCATGCGGCCATGGCCCGCGTTCGGGCGATTTGTGCCGAGGCGCTTTCTGCCGGTCATCGGTTGTTTGCGGGTTTCGACTTCCCGTTCGGCTATCCGCAGGGTGCGGCGCTGGCGATGGCCGGGGACGGCTCCTGGCAGGCGGTCTGGGCGCTGCTGTCCGAGCGACTGACGGACGCCAATGACAATGCCAACAACAGCTATGATCTGGCGGCGGCGCTGAACCGCGAGGCCTTTGCCGATGCGGGCGAGGGGCCGTTCTGGGGCCATCCGCACCACCATGGCGGACGGTATGACGGACTTGCGCCGACCAAGCCGTTGCAAACCTCCGTCGCGCCGTTTCGCCATGCGGAACGGTCGGCCAGGGGCGCGAAATCGCTCTGGCAGTTGTCTTACAACGGGTCGGTCGGCCGCCAGGCGATCACCGGCATGGCGCATCTGGAGCGGCTGCGCCACGACCCGGACTTCAAGGAACAGATCGCCATCTGGCCGTTCGAGACGGGCTTTGCAGATGATGTGTCGAAGCCGATCACGTTCGCAGAGGTGTATCCGTCGCTTTTCCCGGTGATGGCCCTGCCGGGCGAAGCGAGGGACAGCGCGCAGGTGCGCATGCTTGCCGAGCGGTTCGCCGCGCTCGATGCGGCCGGGCAGTTCATGGAGCTGCTGGAGCGGCCCGCCGACATGAGCGATGCAGTTGCCGATGATGTTTTGCGGGAAGAAGGCTGGATCGTCGGGGCGGGGATGGACACATCTCGAACCCTCGTCCTTCGACAGGCTCAGGATGAGGGTTCGCAGCGTGTTCCCACCCCTCACCCTGAGCCTGTCGAAGGGCGAGGGGTGATGTCGTTCTCCTACATCCGCGACCCGGCGGCCATCTACGCAGCATCGTTTGCCATGATTGCCGCAGAGGTGGATCTGTCATCCCACAGCCCGGCGATGGCGGCGGTGGTCACCCGGCTGGTGCATGCCTGCGGCATGACCGACATCGTCGACGACCTTGCCTTCACGCAAGGCGCGGCGGAAGCGGGCATCGCGGCGCTCCTCCGGGGAGTGCCGATCTGGTGCGATGTGGAGATGGTGCGCGCCGGTATCATCGCGCGCCTCTTGCCGGACGGTTGCGTCGCCAGCGCCACCCTGAAGAACGTCGCCCCCGATGCGACGGGCAACACCCGCTCGGCGCTGGCTGTCGACCTCTGGCAGCCGCTTGACGGCTCGATCTGCGTGATCGGAAACGCGCCGACGGCACTCTTTGCCCTCTTGGAACGGATCGAGGCGACCGGGCAAAAGCCGGCGCTCATCATCGGCATTCCGGTCGGGTTTGTCGGCGCGGTGGAATCCAAGGCAGCGCTTGCGGCTTTCGGCAACGGCGTGCCGTTCATCACCGTGCATGGGCGGCGCGGCGGGTCGGCAATGGCCGCGTCCGTGGTCAACGCGCTTGCAACGCTGGCGCTCGCAGAGGAAATAGCCTCATGACGACAGAACCCTGGCTGCACGTGATCGGCATCGGCGAAGACGGAATGGATGGCCTGTCGGCGCACGCGCGGCGCATCGTCGAGGATGCCGAGGTGATCATCGGCGGCGACCGGCACCACCGCCTGTCGGACAGGGTGACGGCCGAGCGCATCGCGTGGCCATCGCCGTTCGATGCGATGATCGAAACGATCCGCGCACAAAAGGGCCGCCGTGCCGTCGTGCTGGTGACCGGCGATCCGCTCTGGTATTCGGTCGGCGCGCGCATCACGCGGGGCATCGATCCGGCGGAGATCGTGTTTCATCCGCAGTTGTCTTCGTTCCAGTGGGCGGCCTGCCGCATGGGCTGGTCGCTTGCCGACGTGGAGACCCTGACGGTGCATGGCCGGCCGGCGGAGCAGATCATTGCCTACATCCACCCCGGCGCGCGGCTGTTGCTGCTGACCAAGGATCGCACGTCACCAAAGACTGTCGCCGAGATTTTGTCAGTGAATGGTTACGGTCAGTCGTCACTGACGGTGCTTGCTGCGCTCGGCGGGCCAAACGAGCAGCGCGTCGAGATGACGGTTGAAACGGCGCACGACAATGTGCCGGATTTCCATGTGCTGGCGGTCGATTGCGTAGCCGGGCCTGACGCCGTGGTGCGGCCTCGCACCGGTCTGCCCGACGACGCTTTTGTGCATGACGGCAAGATCACCAAGCGCGCGGTGCGGGCGCTGGCGCTCGCCAAACTGGTGCCGCTACGTGGTCAACTGCTGTGGGATATCGGCGCCGGATGCGGATCGATCGGCATCGAATGGATGCGCGGTGCGCCGGAAGCACGGGCCATCGGCATCGAGCCACAGGAGAAGCGCCGGGCAATGGCGCAGGAGAATGCGCTGAAGCTCGGAGCGCCGCGCCTCGAACTGGTCGATGGTGAAGTGCCCGGTTGCCTGAGGGACTTGCCCGCGCCGGATGCGGTGTTCATCGGCGGCGGGATATCGATGGAAACCATCGATGCCTCGATAGCGGCGCTCAAACCCCTGGGTCGCCTCGTCGCCCATGCGGTAACGCTTGAGAGCGAAGCGGTGCTTTTGGCAGCGTTTGCCCGTCACGGCGGCGAATTGCAGCGGATTTCGGTCGAGACCGCCGATGCGGTCGGGCCGTACCACGGTTGGCGGCCATCAATGCCGGTCGTGCAGTGGTTCCGGGAGAAACGAACATGAACGGCACGCTCTATGGCGTCGGCGTCGGGCCGGGCGCACCGGATCTCATCACCCTGCGTGCCTTCCGGATCATCACCGGTGCGCCCGTCATCGCCTGGCCGGCACCGGATGTCGGTGACAGCTTTGCCCGCTCGATCGTCGCGGCAAGCCTCCGGCCGGACCAGATCGAGATCGCGATCCGCATTCCGATGCGCACGGAGCGCTATCCGGCAGCCGACATTTATGACCAGGCCGCCGAAGAGATTGCCGCGCATCTGGAGGAGGGCCGCGATGTGGCCGTGCTGTGCGAGGGCGACCCGTTCTTCTATGGCTCGTTCATGTATCTGCATGAGCGGTTGGCACCGCGCTTTGACTGCCAGATCGTGCCGGGCGTTTCGTCGGTGATGGCGGCGGCAGGCGCACTTGGCCTGCCGCTGGCTTCGCGCAACGACGTGCTGACCATCGTGCCGGGTCCGTCGGATGACGGCAACCTTCGCCAGCAGATTGCGGCGGCAGATGTCACGGTCATCATGAAGCTTGGCCGCCATGCGGACCGCGTCCGTGCGCTGATCGCCGACATGGGGCTGACGGGACACAGCCACTATGCCGAGCGCGTGACGATTGAAGGCGCTGCGTTCACCTGTCCGCTTTCTGATCTCGGCGACCGGCCGGTGCCATATTTTTCGATGATCATCGTGCAACGGTCGACCCAACTTGCCGCGACGGGTGACCGGTCATGACAGTACCCGCGATCATCATCCTGTCCGGCTCGGCGCTGTCCGTTGCGCGGACCATTGCAGCGGAGACCGGCGGCACGGTGCATGGCGCCTCGGCGCGGCTCGATGCGGCAGATGTTTCGGTTTCGTTTGGCGACGTGAAAACGCATCTGCGCGCGCTGTTTGCTGCCGGTACGCCGATCGTTGCCGTGATGGCTGCGGGCGCGGTGATCCGCCTTCTGGCGCCGGTTCTTGCCGACAAGCAGGACGAACCGCCGGTGATCGCCGTCAGCGAGGATGGTTCCAGCGTCGTGCCGCTGCTGGGCGGGCACCATGGCGGCAATGATTTGGCGCGGGTGATCGCTGATGCGCTTTCCGGCCATGCGGCAATCACGACGGCTGGCGACCTGCGCTTCGGGATTGCACTCGATGCTCCGCCGCCGGGTTGGCGGCTTGGCAATCCGCAGGATGCCAAGGCGGTGATGGCGGAACTGGTCGCGGGGGCGTCGGCGCGGGTGGAAGGCGAGGCGCCGTGGTTGCTTGAGAGCAAGTTGCCATTGTCTGACGATGGCACTGTCGCCTTGCGAGCGACGCTTGAGGCAACGCCGCCCCGGAATGACGGAAGTGCAATTTCTTTGACCTACCACCCGCAGCACCTTGTGCTCGGCATCGGCTGCGAGCGCGGTTGCGATCCGGCTGAAGCGATTGCACTGGCCGAGGTAACGCTGGCTTCAGCCGGTCTTGCGGCCGGGGCGGTCGGGCTTGTCGCTTCGCTTGACCTGAAGGCGGACGAGACGGCCGTGCACGCCGTTGCAAAGCATTTCGGTGTGCCAGCGCGGTTCTTCGATGCGGCAACGCTGGAGGCCGAGACGCCGCGGCTGGCGAACCCCTCGGAGGTCGTCTTCGCCGAAGTGGGCTGCCATGGCGTG
>JBGSWL010000080.1:0-7087 GCA_041752455.1 Roseitalea sp.
GAGCCGCTGCTCAGCGGCCTGCTGCTGACGGATGTGCGGCCCGAGCGGATGACAGATGCCCGCAGGCGGGCCGTCGCGATGGCTGCGGAAACGCAAGGGCTTGCCTGGACGCGCAGCGGCCTTGCGCATGCGGCAGGCGTGTCGCTGACCGTGATCGACGGGCTGAAAGATGCCGGTGTCTTTGCCGATGTCGTGCTGCCGCCGCAGCCGGTCGTTGCAGCACCCGACACCAGTCGCGCCGGGCCTGCGCTTAGTGCCGACCAGACCGCAGCGGCGCAAAAACTGCGCCCGCTGGCGGTCGGCGGCTACGGTGTGACGCTGCTGGAAGGCGTGACCGGATCCGGCAAGACGGAGACCTATTTCGAGGCGATTGCCGCGGCGCTGGATGCCGGGCGGCAGGTGCTCGTGCTGATGCCGGAAATCGCGCTGACGCAGGATTTTCTCGACCGGTTTCACGCACGGTTCGGTGCCCCGCCGGCGGCCTGGCATTCGGACCTTGCGCCGAAGATGCGCGAAAAGGTCTGGCGGCAGGTGGCCGACGGGTCGGTCCGGGTGGTTGCCGGCGCGCGGTCGTCGCTGTTCCTGCCATTCAAGGAACTCGGCCTCATCGTTGTCGATGAAGAGCACGACGCCGCCTACAAGCAGGAAGACCGTGTCTTCTACAATGCGCGTGACATGGCAGTCGTGCGCGGCTGGATCGGCGCCTTTCCGGTGCTGTTGGTCTCGGCGACGCCTTCGGTCGAGACGTTTTTCAACGCCAGCGAAGGCCGGTTCGGCCATGTGCAATTGCCGTCGCGGATCAACGCGGCGGCGATGCCGGTGATCAGGGCGATCGACCTGAAGCGCTCGCCGCCGCAGCGCGGCGGGTTTTTGTCGCCAGCACTTCTGGAGGCGATGGGCGACACGCTGGCGCGCGGCGAACAATCGCTGCTGTTCCTCAACCGGCGCGGTTATGCGCCGCTGACGCTGTGCCGCGCCTGCGGCCACCGGTTCTCCTGCCCGAATTGTACGGCCTGGCTCGTCGAGCACCGGTTTCGCGGGCAGTTGCAATGCCACCATTGCGGCCACCACGAACCGGTGCCGCAATCCTGTCCGGAATGCGGGACGCTTGACCATCTGGTCGCCTGCGGGCCGGGGATCGAGCGGATCGCCGAGGAAACGCTGCAGCATTTTCCCGATGCGCGGGTGATTGTCCTGTCATCGGACATCATGGGCGGCGTGAAACGGCTTCGGCTCGAGATGGAAGCCATCGCCAAGGGCGAAGCCGACATCGTCATCGGGACGCAGCTTGTCGCCAAGGGCCATAACTTTCCGAACATGACGCTGGTCGGGGTCGTTGACGCCGATCTCGGTCTTGCCAATGGCGATCCGCGCGCTGCCGAGCGCACCTTTCAACTGCTGGCGCAGGTGACTGGCCGGGCAGGGCGGACCGGCAAGGCCTCGACCGGCCTGATCCAGACGTTCCAGCCGGACCATCCGGTGCTGCGGGCCTGCGTGGCGGGCGATACCAAGGCCTTTTATGCGGCGCAGATCGCGGAACGGGAGCGCGGGCGGCTACCGCCGTTCGGGCGACTTGCGGCACTGATCATTTCGGCGGCAACGCGCACGGAAGCGGAAATGCACGGGCGGGCGCTGCGCGCCGCTGCGCCTTTCTCGGCCGACATTTCGGTGCTCGGTCCCGCCGAAGCGCCGCTGGCACTGGTGCGCGGCCGCCATCGCTTCCGCCTTCTGGTGCATGGCGGGCCGGGCGCCAACATGCAGGCCTATCTGACCGCCATGATCTCCAATGCGCCGCGCCCGCGCGGTTCGGTGCGGGTTGCGGTGGATGTCGATCCGCAGAGTTTTCTCTGACACACAGGCGTGGCATGAACCTGGCGGGACACACGATACGGGAGACGATCATGATCAGAATTCTGCGCCAAGCCTTGTTGACGATGGCCGCCAGCACACTCCTCGCGCCAGCGGCCGTTGCCCAGGACGCCCCGGCGATCAATGACATCAGATGGTATCAGCTCGACAGCTATTGCACCTTCATGCGCGCCGATCACGAGTTCGTCTATGATGATCCGGAAACGTGGACCTTTGTGTTCTTCACCAATTTTCCGAACGAGGCGGGTGCGGAAATCTTCTCGACGGGCTTCATGCGCATCGATGGCGCGCTTCGCGAGTTCCGCTTTGTTTCACGCGAGACAAGCGGCGAGGGTGAGGCGATCACCATGGCAACATCGGATGAGCAGCCGATGACCGCGACCATCAATCTTTCTGCCGGCGCCAAAGGTGAAGAGGCAACCGGCTATACCGGCACGATCGACGTGACGCGGGGCGACAAGACTGCGTCAGTTGCCTTCAGCGGCAGTTGCGGCGTCTGACGGAAGGCGACTTCGGGCGTACCCGATCGGTCCGTGGCGCCTTGCCAACAGGCTGCGGCAAGGCGCATGACCGGCCCTTGATGAACGGGTGCACCGACCGATGACCGCCAGCCAAGACAGAAAAGCCGCTGCGGTGCCGGATGCGGCTGTCGTCTCGGCCGTGCCGGTGGCGCTGCTCGCCTTCTTCCTGTTTTCCTGTCTCGACACATCGGCCAAGTGGCTGGTCACGGCGGGCCATGCGGTGCTGTTTGTCGTCTGGGTGCGCTTCACCATCCAGGCGCTGGTGCTGTTTGTCGCCTATCGCGGCTGGTCCAACGGACGGCTCTGGTCGATGCGCAACCCACCGCTGCAGATCCTGCGCGGTCTGCTGTTGCCGGTCATGACCTATTTCAACTTTCTTGCCCTGCAGGAACTGCAGTTGGCGCAGACGATCTCGGTGCTTCTGGCCTCGCCGATCGTCGTCGGCGTGCTGGCAGGGCCGCTGCTTGGCGAATGGGCCGGCCCACGGCGCTGGGCGGCGATCCTTGTCGGTTTTGTCGGCGTTCTGATGGTGGTGCGACCGGGCGGCGCCGAGTTCGGCTGGCCGGTCATTTTCATCCTGATCTCGATGATGAGCTATTCGGTCTATCTGGTGCTGACACGCAAGCTCGCCTCGGTGGAAACGCCGGAAAGCCTGATCTTCTATTCGTGCTTCTTTGCGGTTTTCGTCTATGCGCCGTTCGCGCTGCCGCAAGCCGCGCTGCCGAACGGTCCGACGGACGCCTTCGCATTCCTCTTGGCAGGTGTGGCGGGCATGGTCGGGCACATGGCGCTGATCCGGGCCAGCGCGATCGCCGGTGCGTCGCGCGTGACACCGTTCATGTATTCGCAGATCCTCTGGATGACGCTGTTCGGGTTCGTGCTGTTCGGCGATGTGCCCGATGGCTGGACGATTGCCGGCGGCCTCGTCATCTGCTCGGCGGGGCTCTATCTGATGAACCGCGAACGCCAGATTATGCGCGAACAAAGGAAAACGGCATGATTTCCATCATCCCCCCGCAATCGATTGGCGAATGGCTCGCCTGGTCGTCTGCGCTGATCACCATAGGTTTCGGCCTGATCTGCCTTTTGGCACCCCAGCTGACGTTCCGGATCCTGCGGCTGACAACCATCGATGGTGTGCCGGAGGCCGTCTCGGAAAGCCGCGCGACTATGGCCGGTTTCTATCTGGCGACCGGCATTGCCGCGATCCTTCTCAACCAGCCTTTTGTCTGGATGGTGCTTGGAGCGGGATGGGCTTTCACCGCCTTCGGCCGGCTCGTCTCGATGGCTCTCGACCGCGGGATGACGTCATTCAACCTTGTCTCGGTGTTGATGGAGGCGGCGCTTGCGGTGGCGCCGCTGCTTTTCGTTTTTGGCTATGTCCGCTGATCATGCTGCTATGCGAAAAAGGGTCATCGCATCGCCTTGCGAGGGCAGAAACCCTATGCTAGACGGCCCCTAACTTGCGCGACGGACCGGGACCGAAAGGCTCTGGCTTTGCGCAAACACTGTGTCATTTCAATGGGTTGGAAAGGCCGTATCGGCCCTTTACCGGTTCATTGCCAACGCAAGAGTTGTGATAATCGGTGGCCAACACGTCGCTCACGTCCACAGTTGCCGTGCGGTATGCGCAATCGTTGCATGACCTTGCGTCGGAATCCGGTGCGGTGGCCAAAGTCGAGGCTGCCCTTGCCGGCTTCGAGGCGATGATTGCCGAAAGCGCCGATCTGAAGCGGTTGATCGTCAGCCCGGTGTTTTCCGCCGATGAACAGGCGACTGCCCTTGCCGCCATTCTTGACAAAGCCGGCTTCGAACCGCTGGCCGCGAACTTCCTGAAAGTGGTTGCGCGCAACCGGCGCCTGTTTGCGGTTCCGGCGATGATCGGCGCGTTTCGCGCGATTGCAGCCGAAGCGCGCGGCGAAGTTACCGCCGAGGTGACCTCTGCGACTGCACTGACCGCCGCACAGGAAAAAGAACTCGCCGCGACGCTGAAGGGCGCTGCCGGCAAGGATGTTACGCTCAACGTCACGATCGACCCGTCGATCCTTGGCGGCCTCATCGTCAAGATGGGGTCGCGCCAGATCGATACGTCGCTCAAGACAAAACTGAATTCGCTCAAGCTTGCACTGAAAGAGGTCGGCTGATGGATATCCGCGCCGCAGAAATTTCTGCAATTCTCAAAGACCAGATCCAGAACTTTGGCCAGGAGGCCGAGGTTTCCGAAATCGGGCAGGTTCTGTCTGTCGGCGACGGCATTGCCCGCGTCTACGGCCTCGACCGGGTCCAGGCCGGTGAGATGGTCGAATTCCCCGGCGGTATCCGCGGGATGGCGCTGAACCTTGAAAAAGACAATGTCGGCGTCGTGATCTTCGGGTCTGACCGCGACATCAAGGAAGGCGACACCGTCAAGCGCACGGGCGCGATCGTGGACGTACCGGTCGGCAAGGAACTGCTCGGCCGCGTCGTTGATGCGCTCGGCAACCCGATCGACGGGAAGGGCCCGATCAAGGCGACCGAACGTCGCCGCGTGGACGTCAAGGCGCCGGGCATCATCCCGCGCAAGTCGGTGCATGAGCCGATGTCGACCGGCATCAAGGCGATCGATGCGCTGATCCCGGTTGGCCGTGGCCAGCGCGACCTGGTCATCGGCGACCGCCAGACCGGCAAGACCGCGATCATTCTCGATACCTTCCTCAACCAGAAGCCGATCCACGACAACGGCCCGGAAAACCAGAAGCTGTACTGCGTCTATGTCGCTGTCGGCCAGAAGCGTTCGACGGTTGCGCAGTTCGTCAAGGTGCTCGAAGAGCGCGGCGCGCTGCAGTATTCGATCATCATCGCGGCAACCGCTTCGGAAGCAGCGCCGCTGCAGTTCATCGCACCATTCGCCGGCTGCGCCATGGGCGAATATTTCCGCGACAACGGCATGCATGCGCTGATCGCCTATGACGATCTGTCCAAGCAGGCTGTTGCCTACCGCCAGATGTCGCTGCTGCTGCGCCGCCCGCCAGGCCGCGAAGCCTACCCCGGCGACGTTTTCTATCTGCACTCGCGCCTTCTGGAACGTGCAGCCAAGCTGAACGACGACAATGGCGCAGGTTCGCTGACGGCGCTGCCGGTCATCGAAACGCAGGCGAACGACGTGTCGGCCTATATTCCGACCAACGTGATCTCGATCACCGACGGCCAGATCTTCCTGGAAACCGACCTGTTCTTCCAGGGCATCCGCCCTGCCGTGAACGTCGGCCTGTCGGTGTCGCGCGTCGGTTCGGCTGCACAGATCAAGGCGATGAAGCAGGTTGCCGGCTCGCTGAAGGGCGAACTCGCGCAGTACCGCGAAATGGCTGCCTTCGCGCAGTTCGGCTCGGATCTCGATGCCTCGACGCAGCGTCTCCTCAACCGTGGCGCACGCCTGACCGAACTCCTGAAGCAGCCGCAGTTTTCGCCGCTAAAGACGGAAGAGCAGGTCGTGGTGATCTATGCCGGTGGCAAGGGTTACCTCGACAAGCTGCCGGTCAACCGGGTTGGCGCTTTCGAGCAAGGTCTGCTCACGCATATGCGTGGCGAGGGCAAGGCGATCCTCGACACCATCCGCACCGAGCAGAAGCTGAGCGACGAGACGGAAAAGAACCTGCGCGCCGCCATCGATGCTTTCGCCAAGAGCTTTTCGTAAAGCTTCCGGCGCACTGGAACCGACAAGGGTCTGATCCATGCCTTCATTGAAGGACCTTCGAAATCGCATCGCCTCCGTGAAGGCGACGCGCAAGATCACGAAGGCCATGCAGATGGTGGCCGCAGCGAAACTGCGCCGTGCGCAGGAAGCGGCGGAAGCCGCTCGCCCGTATTCCGAGCGGATGGCGACGGTTCTTGCCAACCTGACCGCGTCGATCGATGCGAATGATGCGCCGCGCCTGATGGCAGGAACCGGCAAGGACGACACCTATCTGCTGGTTTGCGCGACAGCCGAACGCGGCCTTTGCGGCGCATTCAACTCGTCGATTGCCCGGCTTGTGCGCGATGATGTCCGCCGCCTCCAGAACGACGGCAAGACGGTCAAGATCATCTGCGTCGGCAAGAAGGGCTATGACATCCTGCGCCGCGAGTTCTCGGCGCTGATAATCGAGCGGATCGACCTGCGCGAGGTCAAGCAGGTCGGTTACACGAACGCCGACGCCATCGGCAAAAAGATCATCTCGCTGTTCGAAGCCGGCGAATATGACGTTTGCCGCGTGTACTACTCCGAGTTCAAGTCGGTGATCAGCCAAATCCCGACGGCACTTCAGGTGATCCCGGCCGGTGTGCCGAACACGGAAACCGGTGCAGGCTCTCTTTATGAATATGAGCCGGATGCGGAATCGATCCTCAGCGATCTGATCCCGCGCAACATCTCGGTTCAGGTGTTCCGCGCGCTGCTTGAAAACGCGGCGTCCGAGCAAGGTGCGCGCATGAGCGCCATGGACAACGCAACGCGCAATGCCGGTGACATGATCAACAAGCTGACGCTGAAGTACAACCGCCAGCGTCAGGCGCAGATCACCAAGGAACTGATCGAAATTATTTCGGGCGCCGAAGCGCTCTAAGGGTCCCCAGGAGAACAGTGATGGCCAAAGCTCCAACCAACAAGACGCCGGCAGCGGCGTCGAAGGCCGCAAAGCCCGCGGCCAAGCCCGCCAAGGCGGCAGCAAAGCCGGCAGTCA
>JBGSWL010000081.1:0-5175 GCA_041752455.1 Roseitalea sp.
CCGGCCAGCGCCACCAGCATGGCGCGCCAGAAGATCGCGGCCAGTGCGCGCTGGTCGCCGCGGCCGACAGCCTGCGCAACAAGGCCGGTTGTTGCCATGCGCAGGAAATTGAACATGATGAAAACGATGTCGAAGATGATCGCGCCGACAGCAAGTCCGCCGATCAGCGCGGCATTGCCGAACTGGCCGACCACCGCCGTATCGACAATGCCGAGCAGCGGCGTTGTCAGATAGGCAAGCGTCATCGGCACGGCGATGGCAAAGACCATGCGGCTGGTGACGTCAAAAGGTCGGCTTTCGCGCTCGCTCGCCACATGCGTTTCCATGGCGCGTCCCCTGCCCGATCGTCGCAAGTCCCGCAAGACGGCTTGCCGCCGCCCCGCGCCGCGCCCAGATATCAGCGATGAGCCTGCCGATCCTTCACAATCCGGCCTATGACGCGGAGTTCCCCGCCGGGCACCGGTTCCCGATGGGCAAATACCGGCGGCTGGCCGAGGTCCTTGTCGAGGACGGCCTTGTCGCACCGGGCACCTTCATCGTGCCGGAACCGGCCCCGGCCGCCCTCGTGAAACTGGCGCACGATCCCGCCTATGTGGACCAGGTCTATGCGTTTGCGGTGCCGGAGGTGGTGGAAAAAGCCATCGGCTTTCAAGTCACGCAAAAGACCGCCGTGCGTGCGCAATGCGCCACGATGGGCACGATCATGGCGTCTGAACTGGCGCTGGCGCGCGGCATCGCCTGCAATACCGCCGGCGGCAGCCACCATGCGGGGCCGCTGCACGGCGCCGGGTTCTGCACGTTCAACGATGTGGCGGTGGCGGCCCACGTCCTCCTGGCGCGCGGGCAGATCCGGCAAGCGCTGGTCGTCGATCTCGACGTGCACCACGGTGACGGAACGGCTGCGATCTTTTCGGGCGACACGCGCGTTTTCACGGCCTCCGTCCATGCGGAGCGGAACTATCCGCCGGTCAAGCCGCCGTCGGATTTCGACCTCGGTCTTGCCGACGGCCTCGAGGATTTTGCCTATCTGAAGACGCTTGCGCTGGTTCTCGAGACGTTGCGGCAGCGGTGTCCGTCACCGGGCATTGTCTTCTACAATGCCGGTGTCGACGTGCATGCCGATGACCGGCTCGGCCGCCTGTCGCTCACAGATCGCGGCATCGAGCAGCGCGACCGGATGGTGATAGCCCATTTCCGCACGCGCGGCATTCCGGTCTGCGGGGTGATCGGCGGCGGCTATTCGACAGACCTTGACGCGCTGGCGCGCCGCCACGCGATCCTGTTCCGCGTCGCAGCCGAGTTTGCCGTCTAGCGCCTAGGTTCTGCGAAAACTCAAAAGCCGGATGATGATGAAGGCCGGGATGACGACGCTGGCGCCAAGGATCAGCCAGTCACCGAAACGGCCAAGGGCGGCAAAGCCCTGTTCCCACAGGCGCACGAAAAAGTCCTGCACGGCGTAGAACACGTCGAACGGGCCAAGGCCGAAGATGCTCATCACCATACCGACCAGAATGGAAATCACCGCGAGCTTGATCAGCGTGCGGCCAAGCGTGTCGCCGAGCAGCGGACTGTGGTTGGTGGTCATGGCATGCGTCCCGTTGATACCTTTCGTTTGAGCTAGGCGGCAATTGCGGCGGGCGCAAGGGCGCGCGCGGTCATTCGGCCAGCAACCGCGACAGCGTCTCGATGGTATCGGCCTCGCGCGGCGGCTTGTCCCAGCGCAGGCGGGCAATGCGCGGAAAGCGCATGGCAACGCCGGACTTGTGGCGTGGCGAGCGGTTGAGGCCCTCGAACGCCACTTCCAGTACAAGGCCGTGGTCGGGCTCGGCACGTACCGAGCGCACAGGCCCGAAGCGTTCGATGGTGTTGTCGCGCACGAACTTGTCGATGCGGCGCAGTTCCTCGTCGGTGAAGCCGGAATAGGCCTTGCCGACAGGCACGAGCTGCATGCCCTCGCCTTCGGTCTTCCAGACACCGAAAGTGTAATCGGAATAGAAGGACGAGCGCTTGCCGTGGCCGCGCTGGGCATACATCAGCACGGCATCGACCGTGAACGGATCGCGCTTCCACTTGAACCACGGCCCCTTGGGGCGGCCCGGAACATAGGCGGTGTCCTTGCGCTTCAGCATCAGCCCTTCGATGACGCTGTCGGGCGGATCATTGCGCAGCGCCTCGATCTCGTCCCAGGACGAAAAGGCAACGAGCGGCGACAGGTCGAAGCGGTGTGCCGGCAGTTGCGTGACGAACATTTCCAGCCGGTTGCGGCGCTCGGCGAAGGGCAAGGAGCGGAGGTCCTCCGCGCCGTCCTGCAAGAGATCATAGGCGCGCACAAAGGCCGGGAACTTCTTGCGCTGGGCCTGCGACACCGCCTTGCGGTTCAGGCGCTGCTGCAAATCGGAAAAGCTGCCAGCGCGGATCATCCCGTCCCGGTAATGGCCGACCAGCAATTCGCCATCGAGCGCACCGTCAAAATCCATGGCTTCAAGCACGTCCGGAAACGCTGCAGAGATGTCGTCGCCGGTGCGCGAATAGAGCCGGGCGACACCGCGCTCGGCGGTGACTTGTACGCGGATGCCGTCCCATTTCCACTCGGCCGCGTAGTCGGCGGGATCATGACCGGCCAGTTCATCCCGGTCGGTCGGCGTTGCCAGCATGACGGGGCGAAACGGCGCGGCGGCGGCGTTGATCGGCTTTGCAGCCGTGCCATCCAGCCACGCAAAGAGTTGGACATACGGCACGGAAAGGCCGTGCCAGAGCTCCTCAATCTCGGTGACATCCTTTGCGCCGTAGTCGGCCAGCGCCTGCTTGACGAGGCGCGACGAGGCGCCGATCCGCAGCCCG
Source organism: Roseitalea sp. (assembly GCA_041752455.1). Taxonomy (GTDB): domain Bacteria; phylum Pseudomonadota; class Alphaproteobacteria; order Rhizobiales; family Rhizobiaceae; genus JBGSWL01. The sequence goes on from JBGSWL010000081.1 coordinate 2,842, forward strand.
CCGGTGACCAGCTTCAGCAGCGCATAGCGGCCCTGGCTGTCGAGCGCATCGAGCAGGTCTTCGACGATTTTCGGCGCATTCGCGCGTGTGGCGGTTTGGAGGGTTTCGACGATGGTGGAGAGGGAGAGCACCCCCACTCTCCCCCCTTGAGGGGGAGATGTCCGCGCAGCGGACAGAGGGGGGTTAGGTGGCGCCAGAGCACCCCGCTCTGTCACCTTCGGTGACATCTCCCCCTCAAGGGGGGAGAGTGGAACTGGCCAGATCAGGCTCGCCGTCTCGGCCAAATCCCCGACGAAATCATAGGAATAGGCAAACAGCACCGGATCGACCCGGGTTTCCACCAGGGCGCGGATCATCCCCGGCTTGACCGATGCAATGTCGAGATCGCGGGTGATCGCCGCGATGGCGTATCCCCGGTCCGGGTCCGGCGTTGCCGCGAAGTAATCCATCAACAGCTTCAGCTTGCCGTTGCGTGACGGGGTGAGGACCAGGCGGTCGAGGAGTTCGGCGAAGGGTTTCAAATGAAACTTCCTTCAAGCTCCGAAATCTTCTGCTCCCACCATTGAATGGCATCCCTATATATATCGCGAGCATCATCGCCTTCACCAAAGCCCGAGCTTATTGGTCGATAGAGAAACTCTGGTATTTCGGCAAAGGTATCGCCTTTCGATTTGATCAAGAGAGGACCGAAGGTGCCTTCCTCTGCCAGAACTTCGTACTCCTTGAGTGCAAGATTTCGAGATCGCTCGATGAATTTGGCGAAAATCGGTTCCCCTTTCCAGCGTGTCCATAGCTGATTCAGAACCGTTTTTTCGGGTTCATTCCTGCAGTCTCTCTCTTGAAGGGCTTTTCCTACCGCGCGAAGTATTGCCAATCCTCCGATCCATAGTACTCGAAAACGATCTCCGTCCTCTTCCTCCTCCATCATCTCTAGGCAAATTCTGCAATCGTTGATCGCAGCTCGTGCAGTTTCTGCAATCATCACTCCGCCTCATCCTCATAACCCACCAGATGCAGCGGCCGGGCGCGAATCTGGTTGAGTTCGCACCAGCGCACGAGGGCTTCCTCGCGGCCATGGGTGACCCAGATTTCCGAGGCACCCGTTTCGCGGATGGTTTGCGTGAGTTCATCCCAGTCGCAATGGTCCGACAGGATCAGCGGCAATTCGACGCCGCGCTGCTTGGCGCGCTGGCGCACGCGCATCCAGCCCGAGGCAAAGCAGGATACGGGATCGGGAAAGCGCCGTGCCCATTTGTCGGCAAAGGCGGACGGCGGGCCGATGACGATCGCGCCGGCAAACTGGTCTTTCGCCGCTCTGTCGATGGTCGCGGGGGCGAGATCACCCAGATCGATGCCCTGGCTCACATAATAGTCGCAAAGCTTTTCCATCGCGCCATGCAGCCAGATCGTCTTGTCGTAGCCTGCCTCGCGGATCAGCGCGATGACGCGCTGTGCCTTGCCGAGCGCATAGGCGCCGACCAGATGCGCGCGTTCGGGGAACTGCCGGACACTTTCCAGCAGGCGGGCGATTTCCTCGCGGTCGTCCGGATGGCGAAACACCGGCAGGCCGAAAGTGGCCTCGGTGATGAACACATCGCAGGGAACAAGCTCGAACCCGGCGCAGGTCGGGTCGTGGCGGCGCTTGTAATCGCCGGATGCGACGATCCGGGTGCCATCTTTTTCCACCCTGATCTGTGCCGAGCCGAGCACATGGCCGGCCGGATGAAACGAGACCGTGACGCCATTGATCGCCACCACGTCGCCGGGTGATGCCTCCTGCATCGTGTTTGCAAACTGCGCGCCGTAGCGGATCGCCATGATGTCGAGGGTCTGGCGCGTCGCCATCACCGCGCCATGGCCGGCGCGGGCGTGGTCCGCATGGCCATGGGTGACGAGCGCGCGCTCCACCGGCCGCACCGGATCAATGAAGAAATCGCCGGGCGGACAATAAAGCCCCTGCGGGGTCGGGTGAAGCAGATGGTCAGCGCGCGTGGGTTCACCATAGTGTCCCCGGCGCGGTGCGAACAGCCACATGATTTGCCGCTTGCCAGCAGCCCGGTTTGGGACCTAGGGAGCGCGGCCCCGCCCAGGGCGCCATCCGGAACCAATTCACCATGCGCCCTGCCGCCACTTCGCAAACTTCCGGCGATCTGACCGCCGACCGCCGCGCCGAATATGCGCGCGACTATGCCAAGGGTGGTGACTTTGCAGCAGCGGCGGAGCTGATGGCGCAGGCGCTGGACCTGGTGCCTGGCCATCTGCCGTTTCGCGCCCTTCTGGCCGAATGGACGGAGAAGGCCGGCGATGCGCAGGGTGCGGCCGGCCTTTGGCGGG
>JBGSWL010000082.1:0-5402 GCA_041752455.1 Roseitalea sp.
TCTTCCGCAGAAACGATGGCGCGTGCCGCAGCCGAATGGTTGTGCCGGTCAAGGAAGCCTGCAAAACGGGCCTTCAGCGGTGCGTAGTAGTTCTCAAGCCAGCAATCCTCTGCAAGCGGGAAATAACCGACCAGTGTCAGCCCTTCCCGCTCCAGCACGGCGACCTTTTCCGAAGCCGTTGCGACTTCAGGATACTCCCGGTCCCAATGTGCCGACAGTTCGGCGGGGCGCTCCGCCGTCAACCAGGTGAGTTCGGAAACCGCAAGCACGCCGCCGGGCTTCAGAAAGCGCTTCCAGGCAGCAACACCGGCCGCAAACCCCATGTTGTAGATGGCTCCTTCCGACCAGATCACATCCAGCGATCCGGGCTCGAAGGGCAGATCCTCCATGGAGGCGGCCAGCGTCTTGATCCGGTCGCCATGGCCGGCGCGTGCCGCATCGGCTTCGAGTACGGAAAGGAATTCCGGCAGGAAATCGACCGCCGTGATCTGCGCATCCAGTTCCCTCGCCAGGACGAGGGTGGCTGCGCCCGTGCCGCAACCGATATCGGCCACAGCGAGGCCTTGCCGGCCTTTCAATCCGGAGAGCGCCACCGCCAGCCGGGTGGCTGCCTCGCTACCCGGCCCCTGCCGGGCGCCGGAAAGGTGGAGATCGAGGAGAAGGGCGAGATCATCCATCGGGGCAAGTCCGTTCGTCTTGGGTGATCCTCAGGCGGGTACCAAGGAACCGAATTTGGGACAAGCATCGGCTTTCCCACCCTCTTTCCCATTTTCGCCTTTCGCCCTATGTTCTGGCCCTGCCGATCAAGCGCGGCGGGGGAGTTGCGGCATGGTCAGTGAAACATGGCGGGCGATCTTTTCCTGGGTGATGCTGCCGGTCTATGTCTGGCAGGGCATCGCCGTGCGCCTGCGCATCGAGCGGCTGCTGCCGGCTGATGTGGCAACGTCCGGCCTGGTCGGCGCGGGCTATGCCGGTGCGCCGGTGCGGCTACTTGTGCTCGGTGATTCCACGGTCGCATCGGTCGGCATGGAAACGCTGGGCGAGACTTTCGCCTACCAGGTCGCCGAAGCGGTGGCTGTGCGGCATCGCCGCCCCGTCGCCTGGCGCTCCATCGGCGCCAATTCGGCAACATCCGGCGCGTTGCGCGATCATGTGGTGCCGCATGTCGAGCCGCGCGATTTTACCCATGTCTTCGTCTGCGTCGGTATCAACGACATGAAGAATTTTCATCTCGTCAGCCAGTTCAAGAAGACCTTCGGAACGTTGCTCTACGCGCTGCGCACGCGATTCAACGAAGCCGAGATCATCTGGACGCCGATCCCCGACATGAGGGATTGCCCGGCCCTGCCCAAGTTGCTCGCCCAAGTGCTGGCGGCGCGCGCCGACCTGATCAACGCCATGGGCGTGCGCCTTTGCCAGGAGCGGCGGGTGACCGCGACCGATCCGGTGGCGCGGGTCGATCCGTCTTGTTTCGCCCGCGATGGTTTCCACCCCAATGGCAAGGGCTACCGCGTCTGGGCCGAACATGCGGCGCAGTGGATCGTGCCGCGGCAGGCCGATCCGGCGACCGAAACGCAAGTCGCAACGGAATCCAGCGTCACCACCCTGCCCCGCCGCGCCTGACCAAGGTCGGATGGACAGCGGCCTTGTCGGCGCGCTTTATGCACCCGATGCGGGAAACGCGACGGGAGGAGAGACCGATGGCGCAAACCACCACCTATCACGATGTCTATCAGCGCTGGCAGGCCGATCCGGAAGCGTTCTGGGGCGAAGCGGCCAAGGCGATCGACTGGTTCACACCGCCGCACGCTGTGTTCGATGCATCCTCCGGCGTCTATGGCCGCTGGTTTGCCGGCGCCACCTGCAACACCTGCCACAATGCCGTCGACCGCCACGTGGAGCGCGGTCGCGCCGATCAGCCCGCGATCATCCATGACAGCGCCATCACCGGCGAGCGCCGCACCATCACCTATGGCGAACTCAAGGCCGAGGTCGAAGCACTGGCCGCAACGCTCAGCGATCTTGGCGTCGGCCAGGGTGACCGCGTCCTGATTTACATGCCGATGGTGCCGGAAGCCGTCTTTGCCATGCTGGCCACCGCCCGGCTTGGCGCCATCCACTCAGTCGTTTTCGGCGGCTTTGCCGCACTGGAACTGGCAACCCGCATCGACGATTGCCACCCCAAAGTCATCGTCACCGCCTCATGCGGGCTCGAGCCGAACCGCATCGTGCAGTACATGCCGCTTCTGAAGCACGCGCTGGAAGAAGCCCGCTTCGTCCCCGCCAAGACCCTCGTCCTGCAGCGCCCGCAGCATGAAGCCGCGATGGATCCGGCCCGCGACGTGGACTGGGCGACCGCTGTCGGCGCGCACAAGGCGGCCGGCACGCATGTGCCCTGCGTCCCCGTGGCGGCAACCGATCCACTCTACATTCTCTACACATCCGGCACGACCGGCGCGCCCAAGGGCGTGGTGCGCGATAATGGCGGCCACATGGTTGCCATGGCCTGGACCATGTCGGCGATCTACGACATCGCGCCCGGCGAGGTGTTCTGGGCGGCCTCCGATGTGGGCTGGGTGGTCGGCCATTCCTACATCGTCTATGCGCCACTGATCCATGGTGCCACGACACTGATGTTCGAAGGCAAGCCAGTCGGCACGCCCGATGCCGGGACGTTCTGGCGCGTCATCGAGGAGCACAAGGTCTCCGCGTTGTTTACCGCACCGACGGCGTTCCGCGCCATCAAGAAGGAAGACCCGAAGGGACTGCTCGTCGGCAACTACGACCTGTCCTCGCTGCGCACGCTGTTTCTGGCCGGCGAGCGTGCCGATCCCGACACCATCGAATGGGCGCAGGCGCGCCTCAATGTGCCGGTCATCGACCATTGGTGGCAGACCGAAACCGGCTGGGCGATTGCCGGCAATCCGGTCGGCCTTGGCGCCCTGCCGGTCAAGATCGGCTCGCCGACCGTCCCGATGCCCGGCTTTGCCGTCGAAGTGCTCGACGATGCCGGCCATGCGGTTGCACCCGGCACGCTCGGCAACATAGTCGTCAAGCTGCCGCTGCCGCCATCCTGCCTGCCGACTCTGTGGAACGCCGACGACCGCTTCAAAGACAGTTACCTGACTGAGTTTCCCGGTTACTACAAGACCTCGGATGCTGGCTTCATGGACGAGGATGGCTACCTCTTCATCATGGCTCGCACCGACGACATCATCAATGTCGCCGGTCACCGCCTGTCGACCGGCGGCATGGAAGAGGTGATCGGCCGCCACGCCGATGTCGCCGAATGCGCCGTAATCGGTATCGCCGACGACATGAAAGGTCAGTCGCCGCTCGGCTTCCTGATCCTCAACACCGGCTGCGAGAAGGACCCGGCGACCGTCGAAAAGGAAGTCGTGCGCCTGGTGCGCGACGAGATCGGACCGGTGGCCGCCTTCAAGACCGCTGTCACGGTGCACCGGCTGCCGAAAACCCGCTCCGGCAAGATCCTGCGCGGCACGATGCAGAAAATCGCCGACGGTCAGCCGTGGAAGATGCCCGCGACGATCGACGATCCGGCGATTCTTGACGAAATCACCGACGTGCTGAAGGCCCACAAGATCGGTGTGTTTGGGGGGTAGTTCTCCCTTTCGTCATCCACCGGCTCTGTCCTCCGCTCTTCGTCATCCTCGGGCTCCGTCCCGAGGATGACGAAGGGTGTGGAGTCTGCGGATGACGAACAGCGTGGAGTCAGAGGATGACAAGGGGTGCGAACGCGGCTAGCGCAACCTCCCCCTTCCACCAGCCACGCGCCTCGCCTAGGCTTCTTTCCTCGAAAAGGGAGAAAGCCATGGCGCTGGATGGAAAGATCGCGATTGTCACCGGCGCGGCGCAGGGTATCGGGCTCGCCATTGCCCGACGCCTGCTGCAGGACGGCGCCCGCGTCACGATTGCTGACGTCGACAAGAAGCGCGGCGAAGCGACGGCCGACGAGCTCTCCAGCCTCGGCGAGACGCAGTTCGTCGCCTGCGATGTGGCCAACCGGCTCGACGTGCACAATCTGGTGGCGGCCGTGATCGACCACTGGGGCGACATCGACGTGCTGGTCAACAATGCCGGCATTGTCCATGGCGCCGATTTCCTCGACTTTTCCGAAGCCGATTTCGACCGGGTGATCGGCGTCAACCTCAAGGGTGCGTTCCTGACCGGCCAGGCCGTGGCGCGGTTCATGGTCGAAAAGGTCAAGGATGGCGGCCCGGCCGGCGCCATCGTCAACATGAGTTCGATCAACGGCGCGGTCGCGATCCCGACACAGGTCGCCTATTGCGCCTCCAAGGGCGGCGTCAACCAACTGACCAAGGTGATGGCACTGGCACTTGCGCCCTACGGCATCCGCGTCAATGCAGTGGCGCCGGGATCGATCATGACGCCGATGCTGGCAGCGGTGAACAATGATCCGGCGGCGAAAACCCGCATCCTGGCGCGCACGCCGCTGACCCGCATCGGCGAGGCATCCGAAGTGGCGGCGGCAGTCGCGTTCCTCGCCTCGCCCGAGGCGAGCTACATGACCGGCGAAATCCTTACCGTCGATGGTGGACGCATGGCGCTGAATTATACGGTCGCTGTGCCCGATGACGAAGAAGGCTGAACCTCGAAAGGCTCCTGCCACAAGGCTGTCAGCAGCACCGTGCGATGTTCCGCCTGCCACACCCAATCAAACAGGAGGATATCCCCGTGAGCGACACATCCATGAACATGCCGGCACCCGTCAACGGCCAGGTCTGCAGGTTCGAGATTCCGGTTACTGATCTCGACCGCGCGAAAGCCTTTTATGAAACCGTTCTCGGAACAAGGATGCGCCGCGACGACACCGGACCGAACCCGATGATCGCGTTCACCTCGATGGATGATCCGGTCGCCGCAGGCCATCTCTACCCCGGCAAGCCGGCCGCGCACGGCACAGGCCCGACCGTCCATCTCATCGCGCTTGATCCGCTCGAGACCGTCATGGAACGCGTCGGCCCAGCAGGCGGGGCCATCGTCTCGCCGATCATCGACATTCCGGCGGGCCGCTTCGTCTACGCGATAGATCCGGACGGCAATTCCGTCGGCTTCTTCAACTTCAAGGGCTGACCCGAGGTGCGCCGCGCAGACCGCCTGTTCCGCATTGTCCAGCACCTGCGCAACGGGCGGCTGTCGACGGCCGCACAACTGGCGGAACGCATGGAAGTGTCGGAGCGGACCATCTACCGCGACATCGCCGACCTCCAGGCGTCAGGCGTGCCGATCGAAGGCGAGGCCGGCGTCGGTTACATCATGCGCGACGGCTATGATCTGCCGCCGCTGATGTTCACCCGCGACGAGGTCGTGGCGCTGGTGGCCGGTGCGCGCATGGTGCGCGCATTCGGCGGCCTTGCCAT
>JBGSWL010000083.1:0-12890 GCA_041752455.1 Roseitalea sp.
GCTGCGCCACGACAGCGCGATCCGCACGCTGGCGCGCGCCAGCGACATCGTGCTGGAAAGCGAGGCGCCGAAGGGGTCCGCGCAACTCGTCATCGGCGAGGCCACAGCCTGCATCCCTCTCGGTGACCTGATCGATGTTGCTGCGGAAAAGGCGCGGCTGGAAAAGGCGGCCGCCAAGGCGCGCGACGAGGTGGACCGGGTGGAAAAGAAGCTCGGCAACGAGAAGTTCGTCGCCAATGCCAAGCCGGAAGTGGTGGAAGCCGAACGGGAGAAACTGGCGGAAACGCAGGGCACCCTGCAGGGGTTGCTCACGGCGCTCTCCCGCCTTGCCGATCTTTGACGGCAGCAGACAAAAAGATGGCCCGGACAGGGGGATGTCCGGGCCGCACCGCACCGCCATCGGAGGGGACGGGTCAGGTAGCGCGGCGTATGAAACCGAGGACCAGGAGGAAGATCACGGCGCCAATGGTGGCGGTGATGATCTGACCGATGATGGTCGGCTCGGTGAAAAGTCCGGCGCGCGGCAGCAGGAAATGGCCGACCGCCGATCCGACGATGCCGACAACGATGTTGCCGATCAGGCCGAAGCCGTAGCCTTTGACTAGGACGCCGGCGAGAAGGCCGGCAACGGCTCCGATCAGGAGCCAGATCAAGATGGACATCGCTATTCTTCCTTCATGTCAGGCAGTTTGCCGGCGGGTGAGACCACACCGGTTCACATCTTGTCGAAGAATTCGTCGACCTGCTTGCCGGCCTCTTCCTTGGTCACGCCATAGCGTTCCTGGATCTTGCCTTCGAGCTGCTCGCGCTTGCCATCGATCTGGGCAATCTCGTCGTCCGTGAGTTCGCCCCACTGTTCCTTCACCTTGCCGGTCATCTGCTTCCACATGCCGGTGATCTGATCCCAGTTCATGATTTTGTCTCCTTTATTTCACTCGGGCCCCGAAGAGCCATGGTGCGGCCTAGCACGGACCGGGAAGCCCGCTTATGTCACAGGACATGACAGCCGAATTTATTCGCGTGCAAAGAGCGCGTATATTCTTGATCTGACTGCACGGATATTTCGCAAACACAGGGTGCCACATGAGTGCAGAAATTGACTTGGCCTCCAACAAGCCGAAGATTCGTGTCGCCTGCGTGGAATGTCCGCTGCGTCAGCGCCCGGCATTCCGCCCGTTCAATGCCGAGGAACTCGCATTCGTCCAGAGCATGAAGCAGCGCGATGTGATGATCGAAGCCGGTCGCGACCTTTTCAGTGAAGGTGACGACAGCAAGCACCTCTACACCGTGCTTTCAGGGTGGGCGGCGCGCTACCGCACGCTGGACGGGGATCGAAGGCAGATCGTCTCGATCGCCTTGCCTGGCGATCTCCTCGGACTGCAAGCGGCGGCTTTCGAGACGATGCAGCACGGCGTGACGGCGCTCAACACACTGCGGCTTTGCGCGTTTCCGCGCGGACGGCTGTTTGAACTTTATCGCAATCATCCTTCGCTTGCGCATGATCTCGTCTGGCTTGCCGGGCGGAGTGAACGCATGGCCGACGAGCATCTGCTCTCGCTCGGCCGGCGCACCGCATCCCAGCGGATCGGCTACCTGATCATGCATCTTGCGCACCGGTGCCGGGCGCTCGACCTGCTCGACACATCGGCGGTTGAGGGGAGCGGCTTCCGGTTCGAGTTGCCCCTGACCCAAAGCCAGATCGCCGATTCGCTGGGCCTCTCGCTGGTGCATACCAACAAGACGCTGCGGCGGTTCAAGTCGCAGGGTCTTGCCACTTGGCAGGGACGCCTGGTGTCCATTCTCGATCCGGAACGACTCGCTGCGCTGTCCGGATACGATGAGGATGACACCATCCGTCGGCCGATTTTCTGATTCCGGCTGCCGAATTGTGCCGATTGCCGGATTTCATGCGCATCGGAGCGTGGTTTCGCACTTGAAACGAGCGTCATGCATGAAAATTGGGCAAATGTGGTGAAACTGCAACAGGCTGCCGCTTTGCGCCGAAAAAGTGACGGTTTGCGCCTCCGCGTGATGAAATTTATTCATTTTTTACCACGATATTCCGGCGCAAGGCTGTTTGCCGGCACATCGCAAACGATGGTGCCTGGCAGGCTCGGCCGGCGGGCGCAAAGCGAACGTGGAATGAAAAGGCGACGGGGTTGAATTGCCTGGCCATTTCGTTCCATGACTGATGTTGGTTAGTTTGGAGGGGCAGATGTCCGCAAAGATCAAGACTCTTGCCATTGCGCTGGCAGCATCGACCTTGATGGTCGGCGCAGCAAATGCGGCCGGTTTCTCGCGTGGAAATGCGGATACCGATATCATTTATGAAGAAGGCAACTTCAACATCCGCGCAGGCGCTGTCTATGTCAGCCCGAGCCGCGGCTACGAGACGATCAACGGCGCTGCGGCGACCGACCCGAATTTCGTTGAAAATTACGCGGTTCCGTCAGCAGCTATCAAGCTCAACATCACCGACAATGCGCGTTGCGCCGGGACTTACACGCAGGTCTATGGCGGCAACACCACGTATGGCCCGCAGAAGATCAATGCCGATCTGCTGATCATGGGCGGCATGCCGACATCGAACGCAACCGAAAGCGTTGATCTCGACGTGTCGGAAATGGCGCTGACCTGCGGTTATGGTGTCGATCTCGGCAAGGGCCGTGCCTGGATCCTCGGTGGTGTGTTCCTCGAAAAGTTCAACTACACGGAAGACACGATTTTCGGCACGTTGTCCTTTGATGGCGATCACACGCCGGGCTACCGCATTGGCGCAGCTTACGAGATCCCGGAAATCGCACTGCGCGCACAGTTGATGTATCGCTCATCGGTCACGCACACGCCGGACGGCACCTATCTCGGTGCTGTTCCGGGCGCACTCGCGCCCGGCCTCTATACGACGACAGGGGTCGGTACCACACCGCAGAGCGTTGAATTGAAGGTTCAGTCCGGCATCGCCGCCGGGACACTGCTGTTCGCATCGGTCAAGTGGACCGACTGGAGCGTCATCGACACGCTTGATTACGTGATCGCAGGCGTGGTTCCGAGCCAGAACGAATACTATTGGGAAGATGCCTGGACCGTTTCGGTCGGCGTCGGTCGCCAGTTCACCGACAACATCTCCGGTTCGCTGTCGCTGACCTGGGATCAGGGTGTCAGCACAGGCTACGACATGCTGACCGACACCTGGACGCTGGGAACAGGTGTTCGCATGAAGGGTGAGCATGGCGCGCTGTCGCTCGGCGGCGGGATCAGCTACCTGACAGCCGGATCGCAGGAAGCCGGCAAGGCTGACTTTGACGCCACGGTCGGCGGCGACTGGTCCTATGCGATCGGCGGCAATTACGTCGTCAACTTCTGATCTCACGATCAACTGCAGCTTTGAAAAACCGGCGCTTTCGAGCGCCGGTTTTTTTGTGCGCGCAACAGTCTGATGCCACGGGAATTTTCAGCGCAAGACGCGATCTTGTGACGATTTGGCAACACTTATCGGCAAAGGATTTTGCTAGAAATCTGCCGGGGTCTTTTGCCCATATTCAGTCACAAACCACGCGCACCCAAAATGCGCGTCTGCCACTGCCGTGTGTCCGAACCAACGACATGCTGCGGCCAGATACCAGGAAGCGATCCATGAACAAGCCCGTCTTCGACAAGTCGAAACTGCCCAGCCGCCACACGACGGTCGGTCCCGAACGGGCGCCGCACCGGTCATACCTTTATGCGATGGGGCTTTCGGCCGAAGAGATCGGCCAGCCGCTGGTCGGCGTGGCATCGTGCTGGAACGAAGCGGCACCCTGCAACATATCGCTGATGCGCCAGGCGCAGGTGGTCAAGAAGGGTGTTGCGGCTGCCCATGGCACACCGCGCGAATTCTGCACGATCACCGTCACCGACGGCATCGCCATGGGTCATCAGGGCATGAAGGCGTCGCTCGTCTCGCGCGACGTGATCGCGGACTCGGTCGAACTGACGATGCGCGGCCATTGCTACGATGCGCTGGTCGGCCTTGCCGGTTGCGACAAGAGCCTGCCGGGCATGATGATGGCGATGGTTCGCCTCAACGTGCCGTCGGTGTTCATCTATGGCGGTTCGATCCTGCCGGGGAATTTTCGCGGACGGCCGGTCACGGTGCAGGACGTGTTCGAAGCTGTCGGCATGCACTCGGTCGGCAACATGTCGGACGCCGATCTTGAAGAGCTCGAGCAGGTGGCTTGTCCGTCTGCGGGTTCGTGCGGCGCGCAGTTCACCGCCAACACCATGGCAACGGTTGCCGAAGCGATCGGCCTTGCGCTGCCGTATTCGTGCGGCGCGCCTGCGCCTTATGAAATGCGTGACAAATTCTCCTATGCATCCGGCGAAAAGGTCATGGAACTGATTGCCCGCAACATTCGCCCGCGCGACATCGTCACGCGCAAGGCGCTGGAAAACGCCGCAGCCGTGGTTGCCGCTTCCGGCGGATCGACCAATGCGGCACTGCACCTGCCGGCGATCGCGCACGAAGCGGGTATCGAGTTCGACCTGTTCGATGTCGCCGAGATATTCAAGAAGACGCCTTATGTCGCCGACCTCAAGCCGGGCGGCCGTTATGTGGCGAAGGACATGTTCGAGGCCGGCGGCATTCCGCTTCTGATGAAGACACTCCTTGATCACGGTTTCCTGCATGGCGACTGCATGACGGCCACTGGCCGCACTTTGGCCGAAAACATGGAGCACGTCTCCTGGAACCCGGACCAGGATGTCGTGATGCCTGCCGACAAGCCGATCACGGTGACCGGCGGCGTCGTCGGACTGAAGGGTAATCTTGCCCCCGATGGCGCGATCGTCAAAGTCGCGGGCATGAAAAACCAGAAATTCTCCGGTCCGGCGCGCTGCTTTGACTCGGAGGAGGAGTGCTTCGAGGCTGTCTCCAAGCGCACCTACAAGGAAGGCGAAGTTCTTGTGATCCGCTATGAAGGACCGAAGGGCGGGCCGGGCATGCGCGAGATGCTGTCGACCACCGCAGCGCTCTACGGGCAGGGGATGGGCGACAAAGTCGCGCTGATCACCGACGGGCGCTTTTCGGGCGCGACGCGCGGCTTCTGCGTCGGCCATGTGGGTCCGGAAGCGGCTGTCGGCGGGCCGATCGGCCTGTTGAAGGATGGCGACATCATCACGCTCGATGCCGTGAATGGAACGCTGGAGGTGGCGCTGTCGGACGAAGAGCTTGCGGAGCGCCACAAGCATTGGAAACCGCGCGAGACGGACTACCAGTCCGGCGCGCTTTGGAAGTATGCCGCCACCGTGGGTGAGGCGCGCTATGGCGCGGTCACCCATCCGGGCGGGGCAAAGGAAAAGACGTGCTACGCAGACATCTGAATCCGGCCAGCCTTGGCGCGACGGTCGCTGCCCTCTGCCTGACGGCAGCGGTGGCGACGGCGCAAGACGTCGACCTTGCGCCGCAACAGGGCTATGCGCCCGAGCCTGGCAACAAGGTGCGCATGCTGTTCCGTTTCGGCTTTTCGGCCTACAAGAATGGCCAGAAGGACGAAGCCTACCGCGCCTACAGCGAAGCGGCGGAACAGGGGCATCCGGGTGCCCGCTGGAAGCTGGCTCACATGTATGCGGCGGGCGACGGCGTTGCGGAAAACGACTACGAGGCGTTCAAGCTGTTCGAGGGCATCGTCAATTCCGGTGCCGCGCCGGAATCGCAGGAATCCAGCTACATCGCCGATGCGATGGTGGCGCTGGCCTCCTATGTCCGTCGCGGCATTCCCGGCACTCCGGTCAATGCCGATGCGGGCCGGGCTCGCGATCTCTACTGGCAGGCGGCTGCCAATTTCGGCGAACCCAATGCGCAGTTCGAGCTGGGCCGGATGTTCCTGACAGGCGAGGGCGGCAAGGCCGATGTGCGTGTTGCGGCGCGCTGGTTCAATCTTGCGGCAGAAAAGGGCCATGCGGGCGCGCAAGCCATGCTCGGCTCGATGCTGTTCGAGCGCGGCCAGACCGTGCGCGGCCTGTCGATGATGACGGCAGCGCTCGGCAAGGCATCGCCGCGCGACCACGAGTGGATCCGTGCGTTGCAGGAAGAGGCCTTCGCGGTTGCAAGCGAAGCCGACCGGCGCACGGCGATGGTCCTGGCCGAGGATCTGGCCGCTCAGTAACGCAGCAGCGTCCGGCCTATTGCATCCGCGTGGTCAGGCTCAGCGATGCCTGCGGGCAACCTTCGCTGACCAGCTTCCATGCGGTGTTGTTCAACACCCGGTCGCACACCATCAGCCGTGCCTCATCGGAAATGACAATGCAGACCGACCGGCCGACCGGGATGTCGGCACCCTTGTAGCGGCACGTGCAGGGGATTTGTTCGTTTGTCGGGACCGGTTCGGCTGCAGATGCAAAGTTGTTTGTGGCGCAAGCAGCTGACAAAGCGCCAAGCCATCCGATCATCAAATGCGAGCGCGGTGTCCGGGTCATGGATCAGCATCTCCGCAAAAGCGGATCATGCCATCGTTGGTCTCAGACAGCAAACGCCATGGCGACGGGCACATGGTCGGACGGCTTTTCCCAGCCGCGGACATGCTTTTCGACAGTCACTGACCGGATACGACCGGCCGCTTCGGGCGAGCACATCAGATGGTCGATGCGGATGCCGTTGTTCTTCTGCCAGGCGCCGGCCTGGTAATCCCAGAACGTGTAGGTTTCCGGCGCGTCGTTGCAGGCGCGCAACGCATCGGTGAAGCCGAGATTGGCGAGTTGGCGAAAGGCTGTCCGGCTCTCCGGCCGGTAGAGCGCATCGCCTTCCCAGACCTTCGGATCGTGGCAATCCTCGGGCATCGGAATGACATTGTAGTCTCCGGCCAGAACCAGCGGTTCTTCGAGCGCCAAGCGGTCGCGTGCGAAGGCTTCGAGCCGCGCCATCCAGGACAGCTTGTAGGGGAACTTTTCACTGTCGACGGGGTTGCCGTTCGGCAGATAGAGCGAGGCGACGCGCAGGACGCCCTTGCCGACCGAGAACACGCCCTCGATGAAGCGGGCCTGCTCGTCGGAATCATCGCCTGGAAGGCCGCGATTGACCTCGTCGAAGGGCAGCTTGGACAGGATCGCAACGCCGTTGAAGCCCTTCTGGCCATGGGTTTCCACATGGTAGCCGAGGGTCTCGAAGGCTCCCCGCGGGAAGCCCTCGTCGACCGACTTGATTTCCTGGAAGCAGGCAATGTCCGGCTGCGATTGCTCAAGCCAAGCGACCACGGTCTCGATGCGCGCCTTGACGCCATTGATGTTCCAGGTGGCGATTTTCAGCATCAGATCGAAAAACTCGTGCCGCAGCCGCAGGACGCGACCGCGTTCGGGTTCTTGATCTGGAACGACTGGCCCATCAGATCGTCGACGAAATCGATCTGTGACCCGGCCATGTAAACGAGGGAAAGTGAGTCGATCAAAACGGTTGCGCCGTTTTGTTCGAACACGACATCATCCTCCGTGCGATCGGAAACCAGATCGAACTTGTAGGAAAAGCCCGAGCAACCGCCCCCTTCGACAGAGACGCGCAGTGCGCTATTGTCCGGTTCACTGCCCAGCACCTTGGCAACCCGCGCAAAGGCGGCGTCGGTCACGGTCACGGATTTCGGCGTTTCATGGGCTGTCATGTCATCTGTCCGGCGCAAAGGCGCGTTAGCCGCTTATAGGTATGGACGCCGGTCGCCCCCGTCAATATGCGGGGTAGGCGGGCAAGCGGGACGCCTCAGGGGACGGCAATGCAGATCGGCAAGGATCGGATCGGTTTTGGTATCGGCGAAAGAGCTGTTTATGCGACGGACCCGGCGCGATCACGCGGCCGCCTCGAGGGGGAAATCTCGAGCCCGACGCGGACCGATTTCCAGCGCGACCGCGACCGGATCGTCCATTCGACCGCCTTCCGGCGCCTCAAGCACAAGACGCAGGTGTTTCTCAGCCACGAGGACGACCACTACCGCACCCGCCTCACGCACACGATCGAAGTGGCGCAAATTGCCCGGGCGCTGGCGCGGGCGTTCCGGATTGATGATGATCTGGCGGAAGCCGTGGCGCTGGTGCACGATTTCGGCCACACACCGTTCGGGCACACCGGCGAGGATGTGCTCGACGCGCTGATGGCCGACCATGGCGGGTTTGACCACAATGCGCAGGCGTTGCGCGTCGTCACCAAACTGGAGCGGCGCTATGCGGAATTCGACGGGTTGAACCTGACCTTCGAGACACTCGAAGGCCTCGTCAAGCACAACGGCCCGCTGATCGATGCGGCGACCGGCAGGCCGCTGAAGGGCACTGTCCTGCCGCGCGCGATTGCGGCCTATGTGGACCTGCATGATCTTGAAATCGATCGCCATGCGAGCCTTGAAGCGCAGGCGGCGGCGATTGCCGACGACATCGCCTACAACACCCATGACATCGACGATGGCCTGCGGTCCGGGCTGATCACCTTTGAGATGATGACCGACGTGCCGTTGGCCGGTGAAGCGCTGGCGACAGTCGACCGGCTGTATCCGGGCCTCGATGGCTCGCGCCGCGCCCACGAGATGACGCGCCGCGTGATGACAGCCATGGTCGAGGACGTGATCGCCACGACCTACGGCAATCTGGAACGGGTGAAGCCGCAGTCGGTCGAGGATGTGCACAATGCCGGCGAAACGCTGGTGCGGTTTTCGCCGGACATGGCGGCGCGCGAAAAGGGGCTGAAGGCTTTTCTGTTGGCCAATCTCTATCGCAACGCGCAGGTGATGCGGGTCAGGGCGCAAGCCGAAGAGATCGTCCGCGACCTCTACCATGCGTTCATGGACAAGCCGGACGCGATGGGCGGCGAATGGGCGGAACAGGTGGCAGGTCTCGATGCGACGCGCCGGGCGCACCGGGTCGCGGACTATATCGCCGGCATGACCGACACATTTGCCGTTGCCGAACACCGGCGGCTGTTTGACCGCACACCCGAATTGCGATAGCCACCGCGCCACCACCGGCCTTGCGGGGCGGCAATTTCCGGAGTGATCCCATGAATATCTTCGCCGTTTTTCGCGACCGCATCATAGATGCCGTCGGGCGTCTCGGACTTGTCGGGGCTGATGGCGCGGTGCTGGATCTGGCGCGGATCAATGTCGAGCCGCCGCGCGATGTCAGCCATGGCGATCTGGCGACCAATGCCGCGATGGTGTTGGCCAAGGCCGCAGGCCTCAACCCGCGCGCGCTCGCAGAAAAGATCGCTGCCGCCGTGGCTGGCGATCCCGACGTTGCGGAAGCGACTGTCGCCGGGCCGGGCTTTGTCAATCTGCGGCTATCGGACGCCTTCTGGCAGGCGCGGCTTGCGGAAATCGTGACTGCCGGCAGCCGCTATGGCGAAAGCACGATGGGGCAGGGCCGCAAGGTCAATGTCGAGTTCGTTTCGGCCAATCCGACCGGCCCGATGCATGTCGGTCATTGCCGGGGCGCGGTGCTGGGCGATGCGCTCGCCAATCTTCTGGCTTTTGCCGGCCATGCGATCACCAAGGAATACTACATCAACGATGCGGGCGCGCAGATCGACGTGTTGGCCCGGTCGGCGCTGCTGCGCTATCGCGAGGCGCTCGGCGAGGAGATCGGCGAGATCCCCGCAGGCCTCTATCCCGGCGACTATCTGAAGCCGGTTGGCGAGGCGCTTGCGGTTGCCCATGGCAAGGCGCTCCTCGCCATGGACGTGGACGATGCGCTGGCGATTGCCAAGGATGCGGCGATCGATGCGATGATGGCGCTGATCCGCGACGATCTGGC
Source organism: Roseitalea sp. (assembly GCA_041752455.1). Classification (GTDB taxonomy): domain Bacteria; phylum Pseudomonadota; class Alphaproteobacteria; order Rhizobiales; family Rhizobiaceae; genus JBGSWL01. The sequence continues at coordinate 9,757 of JBGSWL010000083.1, forward strand.
CGCGCTCAACGTGCATCACGATGTGTTCTTTTCCGAGCGCACGCTGCATGCGGGCAATGGCGGGGCGATCCTGTCGGCAATCAACGAACTGACCTTCAAGGGGTTTGTCTACAAGGGCAAACTGCCGCCGCCCAAAGGCGAGCCGAACGAGGACTGGGAAGAGCGTGAGCAGACGCTGTTCCGCTCGACCGATGTCGGCGATGACATGGACCGGCCGTTGGTGAAATCAGACGGGACGTTCACCTATTTCGCCGCCGACGTGGCCTACATGAAGGACAAGTATCAGCGCGGTTTCGACAGCCTGATCTTCGTCCTGGGTGCGGACCATGGCGGCTACGTCAAGCGCATGGAAGCGCTGGCGCGGGCCATTTCGGATGGCAAGTTGGACCTGACGATCCTGCTGTGCAATCTCGTCAAGCTCTACAAGAACGGCGAGCCGGTGCGCATGTCCAAGCGGGCAGGGCAGTTCGTCACGCTGCGCGATGTCGTCGATGAGGTCGGACGTGATCCGGTGCGGTTCATGATGCTGTATCGGAAGAACAGCGAACCGCTCGACTTCGACTTTGCCAAGGTGACCGAGCAGTCGAAGGACAACCCGATCTTCTATGTCCAGTATGCCAGTGCGCGCTGCCACTCGGTCTTGCGCCAGGCGCAGGAACAGTTCGGCACGGTTGTCGAGCCGGACATCACCGCGCTCAGCCAATTGACCGACGAAAGCGAGATCGCGCTGATCCGCAAGCTCGTGGAATGGCCACGGATCGTCGAGGCCTCGGCGCAGGCGCTGGAGCCGCACCGGGTCGCGTTTTATCTCTACGATTGCGCCAGCCAACTGCATGGCCACTGGAACCGCGGCGGGGCGGATGATGCTTTACGCTTTGTCAAGGTTAACGACCGACAATTGACCGGTGCCAGACTGGCTCTCGTGCAGGGTGTACTGAACGTCCTGCAGTCCGGTCTTGCCATTTTGGGAGTGGATGCACCCGCAGAAATGCGGTGATCAGGCGGTCACTTTTTACCCAAAATGCGCTGGCATGAAGCGTAACGCGGACCGGCATGATGCTTGTCTGCTCGGGTGAGAGTGCAGGATTACCGCCATGGCCGATGGATATTCGCGCAAGGAACCGTTCCACGATCGCGTGACCGACCGGGACGAAGACCCGCTGATGGCGCTGGCGCGGATTGCCGGCTTCGAGCCGGATCCTGCGCCGCGCAACACGGAAAGCGAGGAGCAGGCAACGCTCCGGTTCCATCAGGAACTGGCGTTCGAGCCAGCGCCGGCCTTCGTTCCGTCCCCCGCGCCGGTCATTGCAGCACCGTTGCAGCCACGATCGTCCAACGACATCTTCGACCTTGAAGCGGCGCTGCTTGCCGAACTCGGTGGAGCGCCAGCCGTTCCGGTTGCGTTCGAAGACGAGATGTCCGCGCCGCAAGCCGACCTAACGGACGGCTTGGAACTGGAAGCCGAAGGCGATGTCTTCGGCGCCTTTGCTGATGCGGGTCTGGACGTCACCGACGAGGCCGATTTCGACCTTTCAGCCCTTTCCGAAGCCGAATTTGACGCTGAACCGGACCTGCCAAGCGCACAGGTTCCGGTGTCGCTGGAAGACGAGCTTGAGATGATGCTGTCCGGCGGGATCGTGACGCCGGTCGTTCCGGTCACTGTTGCAGCCACGGTCGTCCAGCCTGAAATGGTTGTTGCTGCGCCGGTCGAGCCGGATTTGGTGTTCGATCTTCCGGAACTGGACCCGGCAGATTTTCTCGACGAGCCGGACGATGCACTCGACATGCGCGGCCTCGTCCAGGCGACGGAAACCGCCGATCGTTTTGAACCGGAAGCAAGGGTTGTCGAAGACGATCCGTGGGCGCTCGCCGATGCGTCGCCGATTGACGCCGACCCTCTCGACGAGGCGCTTTCGGACATGGAGCTCGACGGTGCCGATTGGGAAACGCCAGCGCCGCTTGACGCTCCCGTCGTGCAATCGGCAGCGGATGGTGTCGATGCCGAGATGCTGGACCGGGAGTTTGAAGCGGCCTTTGCCGATGAATTCGACGATCTCGACTTTTCCCTCGACATGGAACTGGAGTCGCAGCTTCAGCCGCAACGGGCAGCATACGAGGCACCACGTGCGGTCGCATCTGCCGCTGCAGTCGATCCGGTCGACGAGCTGGCGGCGATCATGGGTCTTGCACTGCCGGGCCGTTCAAGCCGCGCGCCGGTCGAAGGACCCTCCATGGGCAGTGACAATCGCATGGTCGATGCGCTTGACCGGATGATGATCGAAGCGCCGGAAGCCACCAACGAAGCACCGTCTTTCGAGACAGTCGACATGTCGGACTTCGAGCCGATGACCGCCCAGAGCTTCACGGTGCCGGACCTTGACCGGCCGGTGGCTGCCGACCAAAGCGCGCCTGCGCCGGTCTGGGACGAAGTTGCTGCGTATGAAGATGATCACGCGGGTCGTTCGGACTGGATGGACGAACCGGCGCGCGCAGACATTGCAACCACGGCACTGCCCGCAAATTCCCGTCGCTCGGTCGATCCGGCACCGGACATGTTCGACGAGGCGAGCTTCGAGCAGGAACTGGCGCGTGACATGGAGTTCGTGCGGCATGATCTCAATGCGGTCAAAGCGGCGGACGACCTTCTGCTTACCGGCGATGACGGCGCTGCCGGTCGCTATCGTGGCGACGAAGACATCGCGGGCGAGCGCCCGGCACGCAAGGGCCTGATCGTTGCTGCGGTGGTCGGTTGCGTTGCCATTCTGGGGGCTGTTGGCGTGTTTGCCCTGTCAGGCGGCGGCGACACGGCCTCGAACGGTCCGGTGATCGTTGCTGCGGATCCCGATCCGGTCAAGCTGCCGCCGGAGACCACCGCTGAGGCGGTGCCGAACCAGGACCGCGCGCTGTTTGCCGACAGCGAAGGCGGCGCGCCGGCCCAGCCGACGTTGGCAACAACGGCCGAAGAGCCGATCGACATCGCATCGGTACCGGCAGAAAGCATGCCCTCGGCCATGGTCGAAGGCGAAAAAGTTGAAGACCGCCTGACCGAAGGTGGCACTGAAACGGCCGGCGCGCCACCGGCCGAAGCGCCGCTGATTGCGCCACGCCGCGTGCGGACGCTTGTCGTGCGTCCC
>JBGSWL010000084.1:0-52016 GCA_041752455.1 Roseitalea sp.
CAGCCGGTCGCGGTTGGCGCGGTAGCGGGCGCCACGGGCCGCAACACCGCCTTCGGCCTCATGCTCCTGCAAGGCCTGCAGGAACGCGGCGACGGCGTGGGTTGGCGGGGTGAAGCGCCACTGGCCGGACCGCTCCATTTCCGCCCATTGGGCATGAATGTCGAGGCTCAGCGAGTGCGCGTTACCGGCGGCCTTTTCCAGAACGTCGCGGCGCGCCAGCACGAAGCCGAAGCCCGGCACGCCTTCGATGCACTTGTTGGCGGACGAGACCACCGCGTCGAAGGCGATCGTGGCCGGTTCGACGGGAACGGCACCGAAGGCCGACATGGAATCGATCAGCAGGCGACGGCCGGCGGCCTGGGTGGCGGCAGCAATCTCTTCGAGCGGATTGAGAATGCCGCTCGATGTTTCGCAGTGGATGGCGACGACATGGGTAATCGCCGGATCAGCGGCAAGGATTTCGGTGATCTCAGTGCCGCGCGGCGGCAGATAGTCACCCTTGTCCAGAAGCGCATAGGCGCGGCCCATCTGCGCGAGCGTGCGCGCGGCGCGCTGGCCGTAGGCGCCGTTGGCCAGCACCAGCGCCTTTCCATCGCGCGGCAGAAACGTGCCAAGCATGGCCTCGACGCAATAGCTGCCAGATCCCTGCATCGGTACGCAGACATGATTGTCGCTTGCCCCGGGTCCCAGAAGCGCGACCAGCCTGGCGCGCATGTCCGCCGTCATGGCGCGAAACTCGCTGTCCCAACTGCCCCAGTCCCGCAGCATGGCTTCCTTCACAGCAAAGGAGGTCGAGAGCGGTCCGGGCGTCAGCAGCCAGGGCTCCCCAAGGCGGGGCGGCTCGATCACGGTTTGCGGCATGGAACCCCCTGAACTGCATCGACATTCGACAACGCCGCTTCTGGCAAACCTGTCTGACAGGCGACAGGGCCTGCTGTAAATTCTGCACCGACAGAAGTGAAGACTGTCACTGAAATGTCATGCTGTGAGAAGCCGAGTGCTCAGCCAATCACCTCGAACCGGTCGACATCGACGAGGCCGTGGTCGGTGATCTTCAGGTGCGGGATGACCGGCAAGGCAACGAAGGCCAGTTGCAGGAACGGCTCCTCCAGTTCGATGCCAAGGCCGCGCGCCGCGCGGCGCAGCACGATCAGTTCGTCGCGAACCGTCTCGAAACTGGAAAGGCTCATCAGGCCGGCGACGGGCAGGGCCACTTCGGCCAGCACGACGCCGTCCCGCGCCACTACAAAGCCGCCCTCGATTTCCCGCAGCCGGTTGACCGCGACCGCCATGTCGTCGTCCGAGACGCCGACAACGGCGATGTTGTGGTGGTCATGGCAGACGGTCGAGGCGACGGCGCCGGATTTGATGGCAAAGCCGCGCACGAAACCGGTGGCGATGTTGCCGTTCTTGCCGTGGCGCTCGATGATTGCGATCTTTGCGATGTCGCGGGCGGGATCAGCACGCTTTTCGCCGGCTTCCACCGGCATCGACTCGACCAGGTGTTGCGTGATGATCTTGCCTGGCTCAATGCCGATGATATGGGTTTCGCCGGTATTGGCGACGTTGCGCAATTGCGCCGCCGTGACCGGTGCGGCCTTGACCGACTGGCGGGCCACCGGCGCGATGATCCGACGGTTGGCAAACAAGGCATCATCCACGCGGCGTCCTGCCGAAAACACCATCTGCGCCTGGCAAGCCTCAAGGCTGTCGATGACCACCAGATCGGCGCGCCAGCCGGGCGCGACAAGGCCACGATCCTTCAGGCCGAATGCACGGGCCGCTGAAATCGAAGCGGCGCGATAGATCGCGAGCGGTTCGACGCCTTGTGCGATCGCATGGCGGATCATGAAATCGAGATGGCCCTGTTCGGCAATGTCGAGCGGATTGCGATCGTCAGTGCAGAGCGACAGGAATGCTGAATGGCGCTCCGTGATGACCGGGATCAACGCATCGAGATCCTTCGAGACGGAACCCTCGCGCACCAGGATGTGCATGCCCTTGGCGAGCTTTTCTAGCGCTTCGTCGGCGCTCGTCGTCTCATGGTCAGTGCGAATCCCGGCCGCGAGGTAACCGTTGAGATCGTTGCCGCGCACCAGTGGTGCGTGGCCGTCGATATGGCCGCCCTGGAACGCGGCAAGCTTTGCAAGGCAGGACGGTTCACCGGCCAGAACGCCGGGATAGTTCATGAACTCGGCAAGGCCGATCACCTTGGCGTGGTCGCGCAAGGGGAGCAGATCCTCGATCTCGAGGCGCGCGCCAGCCGTTTCCATCGCGGTCGACGGGACACAGGACGACAGGTTGACGCGGATGTCCATCACCGTGCGCTCGGCGGCGGACAGGAAATACCGGATGCCCTCGGCACCGGCGACATTGGCGATTTCATGCGGATCGCAGATGGCGGTCGTGACGCCGTGCGGCAGTACGCAGCGGTCGAACTCGAACGGCGTCACCAGCGAGGATTCGATGTGCAGATGCGTGTCGATGAAACCGGGCACCACAATGCGGCCCGAAATGTCGATCTCGGTTTTCCCGCCATAGGTCGCACAGGTGCCCACGATCCGGTCTTCGCAGATTGCGATGTCGCCATCGCGCAAGCTTCCGGTGACAAGGTCGAAGAACCGGCCACCCTTCAGGACGAGATCGGCCGGTTCAACTCCGCGTCCTTGGCAGATGGCGTGTCTGAGTTGATCGCTGTCCATGGTTAGCCGGTCCCGGTTTTGCATTGCACAAACCAACCAGACACTGGCCCATCGGTCCAGTGCCTTGCGGCTTCAATTTCAATCGCCCGGCGCGTCGAAATATTCGGCATGGGTGACACGAACCTGCGCGATGATCTCGAAAATGTGGTCGAGATGGCTGCGCAACCGCGCCTGTCCGCCGGCAAGATCGCGCGCGCGCAAATGGTCCATTATCGCCACATGGTCGTCGAGGGCGCTTTGGGCACCAAATGACAGCGAGATGAAGCGGACCCGGTCCATGTGCGCCTTGTTGTCCTTGATCAGCGTCCAGGCCGCCTCGTGACCGGCGATCTCGCACAATGTGTGGTGAAACTCGTCGTCGAGGGCGTGAAAAAGCCGCCTTTCGCCTGCCGCAACCGCATTGGCCTGCCGCGCGATCAGGCCGTCGAGCCGCGCCAGCCCGGCGCTGTCCAGCCGTTCAATCGCAAGGCGCAGCGTTTCCAGTTCGATCGCGGTGCGGATGAAGTGGGCGTCCTGCACCTTTGCCACGGAGATCGGCGCGATGCGCGTGGCCCGCTGCGGACGGATGCGGATCAGGTCGAGACGCTGGAGCCGGTAGAACGCGTCGCGGACCGGCTGGCGCGAAACTTCCATTTGGGCAGCAACTTCGGCTTCCGAGATGCGCGTGCCGGGCGGCATGGTGAGCTGGATGATGCGCTCGTAGAGCTCGCGAAAAACCAGGTCTGTCGTCGACGGCACCTGTGCCAAATCAATGGCTTTCAGTGCAAAGACCTCTGCCATGCGCCCATCCTCCCCAGCAGATTATGGCGGAATTGACTCGGCATTTCAACTGGCATACTAGTTGTAGGGAAATCGGCGTGACCTGGGGAGGATGCGGTGCCGTTGCTCGATCCTGACCGCCTTTTTCCGGCTGACGCACGGGCCCGCGCCGTGGCGCGGGAGTTCTATGGCGCCGTTGCCAACCTGCCGATCATCAGCCCGCATGGCCATTGCGACCCGCGCTGGTTTGCGGACAATGTGCGCTTTCCGGACCCGGCATCCCTGTTTGTCGTGCCGGATCACTATGTGTTCCGCATGCTGGTGTCGCAGGGCGTGACCCTTGATGAGTTGGGCATTCCGCGTGCCGACGGCACGCGCCCCGATACCGATGCGCGCGACATTTTCCGGACCTTTGCGCGCCACTATCGCCTGTTTGCCGGAACACCGTCGCGGATGTGGCTCGACCATGCATTCGAGACCGTGTTCGGCCTTGATGTGCCCCTCAGCGCCGATACCGCCGACCACTATTTCGACCATATCGAGGCCTGTCTCGCATCCGAGGCGTTTCGTCCGCGCGCGCTGTTCGACCGGTTCGGCATCGAGGTGCTGGCGACGACCGAAAGCGCGCTCGACGATCTTGCTGCGCACAAGGCGATTACTGCGAGCGGATGGGGCGGGCGGGTCATCACCACCTATCGACCTGATTCGGTGGTCGATCCGGAGTTCGAGGGTTTTGCCACCAATATTCAACGCTTTGGCGAACTGACCGGGTGCGAAACGTCCACCTGGGCGGGGTACCTGCAAGCGCATCGCGTGCGGCGAGCGTTCTTCAAGACGCACGGCGCCACTGCCAGCGACCACGGCCACCCGACCGCACGCACCGAGGACTTGCCACCGGTCGACGCAGAGCGGCTCTTCGCGCTGGTGCTGGCCGGTGAAGCGACTGCCGAGGAAGCCGATGCGTTTCGCGGTCAGATGCTGACCGAGATGGCGCGCATGAGCCTCGATGATGGCCTCATCCTGCAGATCCATGCCGGCTCGCTGCGCAATCACAATCGCTCGCTGTTTGCCAGCCATGGGCGCGACAAGGGTTTCGACATTCCGGTGCGCACAGATTGGGTGCGGGCGCTGTCGCCGCTGCTCAACGCTGTCGGCATGGAGCCGGGCCTGACGGTCATCGCCTTCACACTCGATGAGACCACCTATGCGCGGGAACTGGCGCCGATGGCCGGCGCTTGGCCAGCCTTGCGGCTCGGGCCTGCCTGGTGGTTCCATGACAGTCCGGAAGGCATGCGCCGCTACCGCGAGCAGACCACCGAGACCTGCGGCTTCTACAACACCGTCGGTTTCAATGACGATACCCGCGCTTTCTGTTCGATCCCGGCCCGACATGATGTGGCCCGCCGGGTCGATTGCGCCTTTCTCGCCGACCTCGTCGTCACCGGTCGCCTGTCTGAGGCCGATGCTTTCGAGGTGGCTCACGATCTTGCCTATCGGCTGGCCAAAGCGGCCTACCGGTTGTGAGAAGAACTGCTTCAACCAGTCAACAGGGAGGAAACCACATGACTGCCTTGAAAACGATGAAGACCACGCTTCTTGCCGCAGCCGCAGTCGCGGCGATGGCAACCGCAGCTTCGGCCGCTTGCGAAGTGACCCTTCGCTCGTCCGACACCCATCCGGATGGCTATCCGACCGTCGAAGCGGTCAAGTATATGGGCGAGCTCGTCAAGCAGCGCACCGGCGAGCGCGTCTGCATCGAAGTGTTCCATTCGGCCCAGCTTGGCGAAGAAAAGGACACGATCGAGCAGACCCAGTTCGGCGTCATCGACATGAACCGCGTCTCGATGGGACCGTTCAACAACATCATCGAAGAAACCAAGGTGTTCTCGCTGCCGTTCATCTTCCGCTCGACCGACCACATGCACAAGGTGGTCGATGGTGAGATCGGCGACGAAGTGCTCAAGGCATTCGAGAACCACAACCTTGTCGGCCTTGCCTACTACGATTCCGGTTCGCGCTCGTTCTACAACCGCCAGAAGCCGATCACCTCGGTTGCCGATGTCGCGGGCATGAAGCTGCGCGTCATGCAGTCGGACATCTTCGTCGACATGGTCAACGCGCTTGGCGGCAACGCCACGCCTATGCCTTACGGCGAAGTCTACTCGTCTATCCAGACCGGAGTCATCGACGGCGCTGAAAACAACTGGCCGTCGTTCGAGTCCTCGGGTCACTTTGAAGTTGCCGGCTACTACACGCTCAACCAGCACCTGATCGTGCCGGAAGTGCTTGTGATGTCGAAGGCCAGCTTCGAAAAGTTGTCGCCGGAAGACCAGACGGTCTTGCGTGAAGCGGCGCGCGAATCGACGGCCAAGATGCGCGAACTCTGGGTCGCCCGTGAAAAGGCGTCGGAAGAAAAAGTCCGCGCTGCCGGTGTGCAGATCATCACCGACATCGACAAGGCACCGTTCATCGAAGCGATGAAGCCGGTTTACGAAAAGCATGTCACCTCGGACAACCTGAAGGCTCTCGTTTCCCGCATTCAGGCCGTCGAGTGATTGAAACGAAAGGGGCTGCGCCATGGCGCAGCCCCGATCCGTTGTTGCAGATCGAATGGGGGCAGATCACATGAAAGATATGGTTCTGGCCGCCACTCCGGTCCTGCGAGGGATCGCACGTGTCGCGCTTTGGCTCTCGGCCATCGGTCTCGTGCTGATGACGGCATTCGTCGCCTGGCAGGTGTTTGGACGGTTCGTCCTCAACAACACACCAACCTGGACCGAGACGCTGTCGGTTCTCGTCATGGGCTGGTTCATTTTTCTTGGCGCCGCCGTCGGCATCCGCGAAGGCTACCATCTGTCCTTTGACGTGGTGCTCTACTTCATGCCCGAACGAGGCCGGCAGGTGCTCTACACGCTTTCCGACATCGCCATTGTCGGCTTTTCCCTCTGCATGGTCGGCTATGGCTGGCAACTTGCCGCCGGTACCTGGCAAAGCACGGTGCCCAATCTCGGCATTTCCGGCGGTGTCGTGTTTCTGGCGCTGATTGCCGGTGGCATCCTCATGTTCCTGTTCTCGCTCGAGCGCCTTGCACGGCGTGCCGTCGGTCTGAAGACCGCACGTTTCGGCGACGACTACCCGGAAGATCTGTGACCATGGAACTTTTCGTCCTTTTCGGCAGCTTCGTGGCGCTTTTGCTGATCGGAACGCCGGTTGCGTTCTGCCTTGGCATCTCGTCGCTGGCGACGATCATGTATCTCGGCCTGCCGCCGGTTGTCGTGTTCCAGCGCCTGAACTCGGGCGTTTCGGTCTATGCGCTGATGGCGATTCCGTTCTTCATCTATGCGGGCGAACTGATGGTGCGCGGAGATATCGCCCGTCGCCTCGTTGCGCTGGCGGGTGCACTGGTCGGCCACCTGCGTGGTGGCCTCGGCCAGGTCAACATCATCGCCTCCGTGCTGTTCGGCGGGATTTCCGGATCAGCGGCGGCGGACGCTTCGGCCATCGGCGGGCTGATGATCCCGCAGATGAAGGAGCGCGGCTATGGCGTCGACTATGCCGTCAACGTCACGGTCGTCTCGTCGATCATCTCGCTGATGTTGCCGCCTTCGCACAACCTCATCATCTATTCGATTTCCGCCGGTGGGCGCATTTCGATTGCCGATCTCTTCACTGCGGGCATCATTCCGGGTCTCCTGTTGGCAGCCGGGCTGATGGTGGCGGCATGGTATGTCGCCCAAAAGCGCGGCTATCCGACCGAACCGTTTCCCGGTTTCCGGATGTTCGGTGTGCTGCTGGTGGCTGCGCTGCCGGGCCTCGTCCTGGTCGGAATCATCTTCTTCGGCGTTCGCTCCGGCGTTTTCACCGCATCGGAATCCTCGGGCATTGCCGTCGTCTATGCGTTGCTGGTGACGGTGCTGGTCTACCGGACGCTGGATTGGCCCAACTTTGTCGCTGCAACGATCAGCGCCGTGCGCACCACCGCCATGGTGCTGCTGGTGATCGGGTGCGCGGCTGCGTTCGCTTGGTTGCTCGCCTATCTGAAAGTGCCGGCCGATCTCGTGGCGCTGATGCAGGGCGTGTCGGACAATCCCATCATCATCCTGCTCCTCATCAACGTGCTGCTGCTGTTTCTCGGCACGTTCATGGACATGAGCCCGCTGATCGTCATCACGACGCCAATCTTCCTGCCGGTGGCGATGGCCTTCGGCGTCGATCCGGTGCATTTCGGGATCATCCTGATCCTCAACCTTGGGATCGGCCTTTGCACCCCGCCGGTCGGCGCCGTTCTGTTTGTCGGCTGCGCAGTCGGCAAGATCCCGATCTGGACCGTCATGCGGACGATCTGGCCGTTCTATGGAGCAGCCTTCGTGGTGCTGATGCTCGTGACCTACATCCCGGCACTCTCACTCTGGCTGCCGTCGGTTTTCCGGTGAAATGGGAATGACGATGACCGATCATTCAACTTTTCCCGTCGTTTCGACCGGCCCCAGCGTCACCCGCCAAGTGCTGGCCGACAGCGCTGAACTGATGGTTGTCGCCTTCACGTTCGATACTGGCGGCGAGGGGGCTTTGCACAGCCATCCGCACGTCCAGTCGACCTATGTCGAGGCGGGCCGCTTCACGTTCACCGTCGACGGCGTTGAACGCGACGTGTCGGCGGGCGACAGTTTCGTCATTCCGTCAAATGCCGTGCACGGCTGCATCTGCCACGAGGCGGGCCGCCTGATCGACTGCTTCACCCCGCGCCGCGACGACTTCCTTTAAACGAAAGGCTGCTTCCCATGCTGACCGTCGAAACCCGCCATGCCATCGATCCGGCCTCGGCCCGCCTTTTGGGCACGCAGGACCTGCGCCGGCATTTCCATGCGGGCGGCCTGTTCCAGCCCGGCGAGATGCGCCTTGTCTATTCGCATTATGACCGCCTGATCATCGGTGGCGTGGTGCCGGCCGGTGGTGCGCTGACACTCGACCGGGTCGCCGAAGCCGGAACGCCGTCGATCCTCGACCGTCGCGAGATGGGCATTCTCAACATCGGCGAGGCGGGAACCGTGAGCGCGGCCGGTGTTCGTCATGATGTTGCGCCGGGCGAAGTGCTCTATCTCGGGATGGGGTCCGGTGCGGTGACCTTTGCCGGGCAGGGCAAGTTCTACGTCCTGTCGGCACCGGCCCACCGCACCTGTCCGACCCGCCTGATCAGACAATCCGAGGCGCGTCGCGTCGAACTTGGCGCGCGCGAGACCGCCAACGAGCGCGTCATCCACCAGTTCCTGCATCCAGACGTCGCAGACACCTGCCAGTTGGTGATGGGATATACGAAGTTTTCGCCCGGTTCTGTCTGGAACACAATGCCGGCCCACCTGCATGACCGGCGCATGGAAGCCTACCTCTACTATGACATGGCTCCGGCCCAGCGGGTCTTTCACATGATGGGCGAGCCACAGGAAACCCGCCATCTGGTCGTTGCCAACGAGGAGGTCGTGATCTCGCCGCCGTGGTCGATCCATTGCGGCGCGGGAACCGGTGCCTACACGTTCTGCTGGGCAATGGCCGGCGACAATGTCGACTTTGCCGACATGGACATGGTGCCGATGGAGGCGTTGCGGTGAGCCTGTTCTCGCTTGCGGGCAAACGCGCCTTGGTGACCGGCGCCAATACCGGCATCGGGCAGGCCATTGCCGTCGAGATAGCTGCCGCCGGCGCCCATGTTGTTTGCGCCGGACGCCGGGCGTGCTCCGAAACGGTTGACACCATATTGGCGGCAGGCGGCTCTGGCGAAAGCATCCTGATCGACCTGTCGGACCCGATGGCCGGGGGTGCGGCGATCGACGGGCTCGGCGATCTCGACATCCTCGTCAACAATGCGGGCATCATCCGCCGCGGCGCCAGTGTCGAGTTTTCGGAAGAGGACTGGGACGCGGTGATGGACGTCAATCTGAAGGCGCTGTTCTTCACGACACAGGCCTTTGCCAAGCGCGCGATGGCACGCGGTGCGCCCGCCAAGGTCATCAACATTGCGTCCCTGCTGTCGTTCCAGGGCGGCATCCGTGTTGCGTCCTACACCGCGGCCAAACATGGCGTTGCCGGGGTTACCAAGATCCTTGCCAACGAATGGGCGGCGCGGGGCATCAATGTAAACGCGATTGCACCGGGCTATATCGAGACCAACAACACCGAAGCGCTGCGCGCCGATGCCGTCCGATCAGCCGACATCCTTGCCCGCATCCCTGCCGGCAAATGGGGCAGCCCGCGCGATATCGGCGGGACAGCGGTGTTTCTGGCATCGCCCGCCGCCGACTATGTCCACGGCGCCATCATCAATGTCGATGGAGGCTGGCTTGCGCGCTGAAACGCCCCGGCTACCGGGTTCATCCGACCGGCGTCCTCTGCCCGGCGTCGTGCATTTCGGCCTCGGCGCGTTCTTCCGCGCCCATGGCGCCCTGTATCTCGATGTGGCGATGGCAGCATCGGGCGGCGATTGGGGCGTCATCGGCGTCAGCCTGAAACGCCCGGTCCAGCGCGACAAGCTGGCGCCGCAGGGCTTTGCCTATACCGCGGTCGAAATGGCACCCGAAGGCTTGAAGCCGCGCACCATCGGGATCGTTCGCGACGTGCTGGTTGCGCCCGAGGATCCGGCTGCCGTGATTGCCGTGATGGCTGACCCTGCCATCAAGCTTGTGACGTTGACGGTGACGGAAAAAGGCTATTGCCACACTCCGGCAACCGGGCGGCTCGATCGCGGTCATCCGGGCATTGTCCACGATCTCGCCAACCCGGACGCACCGGAGACGGCGCCGGGGTTCATCGTTGCCGCGCTTGCCAAGCGAAAGGCGGCTGGCACAGGTCCGCTGACGGTGATGAGCTGCGACAACCTGCCGGAAAACGGCCATACGCTGCGCGCCGTCATCATCGAGTTTGCGCAAAACGTCGATCCGGACCTTGCAGCATGGATTGCCGCCGAGGTTGCGTTCCCGTCGACCATGGTGGACCGGATCGTTCCGGCGACGACCGATGCCGACATCGCCCGCGTTGCCGAACTGACCGGTTTCCATGATGCATCGCCGGTGATGCATGAACCATTCGGCCAATGGGTCATCGAGCGCTCATTTGCCGGGCCGATGCCGGATCTTGCTGCCGCCGGTGCGCAACTGGTCGAGGATGTGCGGCCGTACGAGTTGATGAAACTGCGCTGCCTGAACGGCGCGCATTCTTCGCTTGCCTATCTCGGCTATCTGGCCGGTCACGAGACGATCGGCGATACGGTGGCAGCCCCGGCCTTTCGCGACTTCGTTGAAACGCTGTGGAGTCGCGAGATCATCGGTTCGTTCGCGCCGCCACCCGGCGCCGATGTTTCCGCCTATTGCGCAGCGCTTTTGCAACGGTTTTCCAATCCGGCGATCCGCCACCGCACCTGGCAAATCGCCATGGACGGATCGCAGAAGCTGCCGCAACGCCTGCTCGGAACGGTTGCCGACAATCTCGCCAAGGATCGTCCAATCACTTGTCTTGTAACGGCGATTGCGGCCTGGATGCGCTACGTTTCCGCGATAGACCTTGCCGGCAATGCCATCGATGTGCGCGATCCGATGGCGGCAAGGCTGGCAGATGTGCAGACCGGAATCGGACCGGCGAGCGACCGGTGTGCCGCGCTTCTGGCGATCGAGACGATTTTTTCCCCGGCGCTGGCTGCAAATGCGCAGTTTGGTGCGGCGATCACCGCAGCGCTGGAAGAGATCGAGACGGCGGGCATCAACGCGGCACTGACATCCGCCAGCAAGGCCTTCTGACCGGCGTTTACTTCGTGTTTCTTTGCATCTGCTAAGGCTCCGAAAACAATCGGAGCGCGGCAGATGGCTGAACCACAGATCGACGACCAGAAGCACATGCGCGTCTTCGTGACCGGCGGGGCCGGTTATATCGGCACGCACACGCTCGTACAGTTGCTCGGCGCGCGCCATGAGGTCTGCGTCTTCGACAACTATTCCAACAGTTCGCCGGTCGCGCTGGACCGCGTGCGGCGGCTGACCAATTCCGACTTCCTGCAGGTTGAAGGCGATACCCGCGACGAGGGGGCGATGACCACCGCCATGGCCGATTTCCGCCCCGATGCCGTGATCCACTTTGCCGGCTTAAAGGCGGTCGGCGAAGCCAATGTGGTCCCGTTGAAGTACTACGAGCACAATGTGCAGGGATCGATTGCCTTGCTCAAGGCGATGGATGCCGTCGGTTGCCGGCGCATCGTGTTCTCGTCTTCCGCGACTGTCTACGGCGAGGCGCACTACCTGCCCTATGACGAGGCCCATCCGCTTGCGCCAACCAATGCCTATGGCCGCACGAAATACTTCATCGAGGGCATCATCGGCGACTGGGCGAAGGCGAACGCCGAGGCCTCAGCCGTGCTGCTGCGCTATTTCAACCCGGTCGGCGCACATGCTTCCGGCCAGATCGGTGAAGACCCGGACGATGTTCCCAACAACCTGATGCCGTTCATTGCGCAGGTCGCCGTGGGCCGGCGCGAGATGTTGTCGGTGTTTGGCGATGACTACGAGACCCGCGACGGCACCGGCGAGCGCGACTACATCCATGTTGTCGATCTGGCCGCAGCTCATCTTGCCGCCCTCGACTACGCCGCCGCAGCAACCGGATGCGAGGCGATCAACATCGGTACCGGTCGCGGCATTACCGTGTTCGAACTGATAGCAGCCTTTGAAAAGGCGTCAGGCCGTCCGGTTCCGCGCAAGGTTACCGCGCGTCGTCCCGGCGATGTCGCGCGCAGCGTGGCCGATGCATCAAAGGCCAACCGCCTGCTTGGTTGGGAGGCAAAGCTGGATGTCGATGACATCTGCGCTTCGGCATGGTCCTGGCAGTCGCAAAATCCTGCGGGCTATCGCGGCAGCTGAGCCGCAGTTGGCCCGTTCCGGCACGGCTTTTTGCAAGACACCGCCAAGACCTGAGCAGTCTTGATTGACGTACCTCAAGGTTTGCAGCAACGTGCCGCCGGGAGGACCTGATGGCGCGGCCGACTGTTCATGACATCGCAAGGCATGCCAATGTCAGCCTTGCAACGGTGGACCGTGTCCTGAACGAACGCCCCGGCGTTCGGGCAAAAACCATCGAGCGTGTCCAGGAGGCGGTGTCGGCGCTTGGCTACATGCGCGACCTGCATGCGGCCAACCTTGCGCGTCAGCGTCTCTACCGCATTGTGTTTGCGGTTCCTTCGATCCGGTCGAAATTCATGGAGCAACTGGAAGCCGAAATTCACCGGGCGCAGGTCAACCAGTTGGCCGAACGATGCCGGATCGACATCGTGCATCTGCCATCGACCGACACGCACCAACTCGTCACCGAGCTTGCCCGGCTCGAAGTTGAATCGATCGATGGCCTCGCCATCATGGCGCCGGAAACGCCGCGTCTGCGCGACCAGATCATCCACCTGCGCCAAGCCGGTGTCGCCGTCGTTCCGATCGTTTCGAACCTTCCCAATTCCGGCTGCGCCCATTTTGTCGGGATCAACAATGTCGGGGCAGGGCGCACCGCAGCGCTTCTGCTTGGCCGCTTTGCCGGAACTGCAACCGGAACCGTCGCGGTGATCGCCGGATCGATGGCGCAGCATGACCATGCCGAGCGGCGCTTCGGCTTTGACCTTGTGATGCATGAGCAGTTCCCCGGCTTGAAAGTTCTGCCGACTATCGAGTGCTGGGACCGGGCGGAACTCGTGGATTTGCGCGCGCGCGAGGTGCTGGCGCGGGTGCCCGATCTTGCCGGGATCTACTCGGTCGGGGCGGGCGTCAGCGGACTTGCCGCCGCGCTCGCCGACCGGAACGACAGGCGCCGTCTTGCGGTCGTGGTACACGAACTGACGGCGATCTCGAACGATGCCTTGCGGCGCGGGCTTTTCGACGCCGTTATTGCCCAGGACATCGGCCACATCGTCCGTTCTGCCGTGCGGGTGCTGCTTGCATCTAAGGAGGGCCGGGCGCTTGACCCGGCGCAAGAGCGCATCCGCACGGAAATCTTCGTGAAGGAAAACCTGCCCGGTGACCCGGGCCACATTTGAGGGAGGAAAGACATGAAAACGATCAAGGGACCTGCGCTGTTTCTGGCGCAGTTTGCCGGTGATGCCGCGCCGTTCAATTCCTGGGATGACATCACCCGTTGGGCGGCCGACTGTGGCTATGCCGGGGTTCAGGTGCCAAGCTGGGACGGGCGGCTGTTCGATCTGGAAAAGGCGGCCAGCTCGAAGGACTACTGCGACGAGTTCAAGGGCGTGGCGCGCGAAAACGGCGTCGAGGTGACGGAGCTTTCAACCCACCTTCAGGGTCAGCTGGTCGCCGTGCATCCGGCCTATGACACAGCGTTCGACGGATTTGCAGCGCCAACCGTGCGCGGCGATCCCGCCGCCCGTCAGGCATGGGCTGTCGATCAGGTGAAGAAGGCGATCACGGCATCGCGCCACATGGGCATAGGCGCACATGTGACGTTTTCCGGGGCACTCGCCTGGCCCTACGTCTATCCGTGGCCGCAGCGCCCTGCCGGACTGGTGGAAACCGCATTCGACGAACTGGCGCGGCGCTGGCGTCCGATCCTCGATCATGCAGACGAGAACGGTGTTGATCTTTGCTACGAGATCCATCCGGGCGAAGACCTGCATGATGGCATCACCTTCGAGATGTTTCTCGAACGGGTGGGCAACCATCGGCGTTGCAACATGCTTTACGACCCATCGCACTACGTGCTGCAGGCGCTCGACTATCTCGCCAACATCGACATCTATCACGAGCGCATCAAGATGTTTCACGTCAAGGATGCCGAGCTCAACCCGACCGGACGTCAGGGCGTCTATGGCGGCTACCAGTCCTGGGTCAACCGGGCCGGCCGGTTCCGCTCGCTCGGCGACGGCCAAGTCGATTTCGGTTCGATCTTTTCCAAGCTCGCCCAATACGACTTCGAGGGCTGGGCCGTTGTCGAATGGGAATGCGCGCTGAAGCATCCGGAAGACGGGGCGCGCGAAGGCGCCGAATTCGTGCGCCAGCACATCATTCGCGTCACGCCGCATGCGTTCGACGACTTTGCCGGTGCTGGCACCGACGAGGTCGCCAACAAGAAGATGCTGGGCATCGGCCAATGAAAGTCGGGCTCAATCTGCTGCTTTGGACCACCCATGTGGGCGACGAACACCTCGGTACGCTGGAGACGCTGAAGACCGCCGGCTATGACGGGGTGGAGGTTCCGATCTTTGCCGGCGACCCCGGGCACTATGCGGCACTCGGGCGCAAACTTGCCGATATCGGCCTTCAATCGACGGTCGTCGCCATTGTTCAGGACGAAGCGCGCAATCCGCTTTCCGGCGATCCTGCCCATCGGACGGCTGGCATCGACTATCTGAAATGGCTGGTCGATTGTTCGGCTGCCCTTGGTGCGGAGGTCCTTGCCGGACCGTTCTACCAGCCGCTGGGCATCTTTACCGGTTCTGGTCCGACCGGCGCCGAATGGGACCACCTTGTCGAGGCCCACCGCCAGATGGCGGCACATGCACAGGGCACCGGCGTCGCCCTGTCTGTCGAGCCGCTCAACCGGTTCGAGTGCTACGCACTCAACACCGCTCAAGCCGCCGCCCGGCTGGTTGAAGAGGTGGGTGCGGACAACTACGGCTATCTCTTCGACACGTTCCACGCGAACATCGAAGAAAAGTCGCTATCGGGCGCGATTGCGCAAACCGTCAGCTCCATCAACCACGTGCATGTTTCTGCCAATGACCGTGGCACGCCGGGTCGCGGACACATCGACTTCGATCCGATCTTTCGCGCCCTGCGGTCCGGCGGCTATGACGGCTGGCTGACCGTCGAAAGCTTTGGCCACGCGCTTCCCGATATCGCGGCCGCGACAAAGATATGGCGCCCGGTCTTCGATAGTTACGAGCAGGTCTGGTCGGAGGGGATCGCGTTGATCCGGGACGGTTGGGCAAAGGCTGGCTGATGGCAACAACAGGGAGGAGTTCGGGTCATGGCAATTGAAGGAAAGAATGATGATGCACCGGCACCGATCCGGCTCGGCATGGTCGGCGGCGGGCGCGATGCGTTCATCGGTGGCGTGCACCGCATCGCGGCGCGCATCGACGGGCAATACCGGCTGGTCGCAGGGTGTTTCTCGTCGACGGCGGAAAAATCGCAGGCTTCGGGGCGTGACCTCGGCCTCGATCCCAAACGCGTCTACGACGACTTTGCCACCATGGCGGCCCGTGAGGCGCGGCGCAGCGATGGCATCGAGGCGGTTGCCATCGTTACGCCCAACCATGTCCACTGGCCGGCGGCGCGCGAATTCCTGAAGCGCGGCATCCATGTGATCTGCGACAAGCCGCTGACCTCGACACTTGCCGATGCGCGCAAGCTGGTGAAAGCGGCGGAAAGCGCCAAAGCGCTGTTCATCCTGACGCACAACTACACCGGCTATCCGATGGTAAGGCAGGCCCGGCAGATGGTGCGCGACGGGGTTATCGGCGCAATCCGTCTCGTGCAGGCCGAGTATCCGCAGGACTGGCTGTCCGAAAAGCTCGAGGATACCGGCCAGAAGCAGGCCGGGTGGCGCACGGACCCGGCCCGCTCCGGCGCCGGCGGCTCGATCGGCGACATCGGGACCCACGCCTTCAATCTGGCGCAGTTTGTCTCGGGCCTTGAGGCGGAAGAGATCGCCGCCGACCTCGACAGTTTCGTTGAAGGCCGGCGGCTCGATGACAATGCCCATGTGATGATCCGCTGGAAGGGCGGCGCCAAGGGCCTGCTCTGGTCCAGCCAGGTTGCGCCAGGCAACGAGAACGCGCTGCGCCTGCGGGTCTATGGCGACAAGGGCGGCCTTGAATGGGCGCAGGAAGACCCGAACCAACTCTGGCATACGCCGCTCGGCGAGCCCAAACGCCTGATCACCCGCGGCGGGGCTGGTTCCGGCACTGATGCGGGCCGGGTCACCCGCGTCCCGGCCGGCCATCCGGAGGGATATCTCGAAGGCTTTGCCACCATCTATGCCGAGGCCGCGCGGGCGATCCGTGCCGCGCAGGCAGGCGGCGCGCCGGACGGCGACGTGGTCTACCCGACAGTTCAGGACGGACTTGCCGGCGTCGCATTCGTCGATGCCTGCGTCAGGTCATCCAAGCGCAACGCGGCGTGGACGAAACTCGCCACCTGACGCCTGACGCTGCAAAGGGCGGGATCAAGCCAAAGCGATTTGGCAGAAATCCCGCCCTTTTGGCGATTCCGACTCGACATGAGGTACGTCCCTCAAATAGGCTTCCAAACAGGAGGCGGAATGGCGCCCGGCATGACCGGCCGGGCATTCCCGGCTTCTATGGGAGGAGAAACATGATGAAACGCGCAATGCTCGCGGCGACGGCGCTTGGCTCGGCGATCGCCTTCTCGACTGCAACGGCCAAGGCCAATGAACTGACGCTCTGCTGGGCGGCATGGGATCCGGCGAATGCCCTTGTGGAACTTTCCAAGGACTTCGAGACCCAGTCCGGCATCAAGATGAACTTCGAATTCATCCCGTGGCCGAACTTTGCCGACCGCATGCTCAACGAACTGAACTCCGGCGGCCAGCTCTGTGACCTGCTGATCGGCGATTCGCAGTGGATCGGCGGCGGCGCCGAAAACGGCCACTACATCAAGCTGAATGACTTCTTCGACAAGGAAGGCATCAGCATGGATGATTTTGCTCCGGCAACCGTCTACGCCTACTCGACCTGGCCGAAGGGCACACCGAACTACTACGCGCTTCCTGCCATGGGTGATGCCAATGGCTGGTTCTACCGCAAGGACTGGTTCGCCCGTCCGGAAATCCAGGAAGCCTTCAAGGCCCAATATGGCCGCGATCTCGCCGAGCCGAAGTCGCAGACCGAACTGATGGAAATCGCCAAGTTCTTCCAGGGTCGCGAAATCGACGGCCAGAAGGTCTACGGCGCTTCGATCTTCACCGAACGCGGGTCCGAAGGCATCACGATGGGTGCTACCGGCGCCCTCTACACCTTCGGCTTCAAGTATGAAAACACCCCGGGCAAATACGACATGGAAGGCGCTGTGAACTCTGCAGCATCTGTCCAGGCGCTTGAATTCTACAAGGAATTCTACGAGTGCTGCACACCGCCCGGCTACACCAACGCCTACATGGAACAGTCGCTTGATGCCTTCAAGTCGGGCCAGGTGGCCATGGCGATGAACTGGTTTGCGTTCTTCCCCGGCCTCTATGCCGATCCGAACACCGGTGGCGACAAGATCGACTTCTTCGTCAATCCGCCGCAGAACCAGGCTGGTTCGACGCTTGGCGGCCAGGGCATTTCGGTGGTGTCGTATTCCGACAACGTCGAAGGAGCGCTGTCCTACGTCAAGTGGTTCGCGCAGCCGGATGTCCAGAAGAAGTGGTGGTCGATGGGCGGGTATTCCTGCCACAAGGCCGTTCTGGAAGATCCGGACTTCGTCAACACGGCGCCGTTTGCCGGCGATTTCCTTGAAGCCATGGGCGGTGTCCAGGACTTCTGGCAGGAGCCATCCTATGCCGAACTCCTGCTGGCCATGCAGGACCGACTGCACAACTACATCGTGGCAGGTGATGGCACGGCACAGGAAGCGCTTGACGGTCTGATCGAAGACTGGACCGAAGTGTTCAAGGACGAAGGCAAGCTCTGATCGCTTTGCCTCCCGACCCGGCCGCGTCAGCGGCCGGGTTTTCCGCCACGGCCACGTGCAACGCGCAGGTTCCGCCTGCCGCCGGGATCATGTCATGTCTGGTTCTGCCGCAGATCAATTGGCAAAAGTGACGCCGGTTTCGGTGGCCCGCCGTGTGCGCGGCCTGTCGGACCGGGCGATCGCATGGCTGTTTGTCGCGCCGACCATATTCCTGCTGCTTGCGATCAACATCTTTCCGTTGATCTGGACTGTCTACCTGTCGTTCACCGATTTCCGTGCCAACCGGCCGAACCGTGACATCGAGTGGGTCGGGCTTGAAAACTACCGCCGTGTGCTGACCGATGACGCGATCTGGCAGAACATGCAGGCGACTGCGCATTTCCTGTTCTGGACGCTGTTCTTCCAGGTGCTGATCGGCTTCACGCTTGCCTGGCTGATCAACCGCAAATTTCGCGGCAATGACCTTTGGACGACGATCATCGTTCTGCCGATGATGCTGTCGCCAGCGGTCGTCGGCAATTTCTGGACCTTCCTCTACCAGCCGCAAATCGGTCTCTTCAATTACATCGTCGCGTGGTTCTCCGGCGCCGATCCGTCGTCCTTCGAGATGCTGGGCTCGGTGTCGCTTGCGCCATGGGCAATCGTCATCGTCGACACCTGGATGTGGGCGCCGTTCGTGATGCTGATCTGCCTTGCCGGTCTGCGATCGATTCCCGACTACATTTATGAAGCGGCGGAAATCGACCGCGCGTCGCATTGGCGCCAGTTCTGGACGATCACCATTCCCATGGTGCTGCCGTTCCTGATGCTGGCAGTGCTGTTTCGCGGCATCGAGAACTTCAAGATGTTCGACCTCGTCGTCCAGCTGACCGGCGGCGGACCCGGAAACACCACGCTTCTCGCCTCGATCGACCTGAAGCGCGAAGCCTTCGAAAAATGGCGCACGGGCCTTTCCTCGGCCTATGCGATCATCCTGTTCGTCACCGTCTTCGGGCTCGCCTCGATTTATGTGAAGGCGCTCAACAAGGTCAAAGAGCGATGAGCGCCTGGTCCGTCACCGAACCATCCTCGAAGATGAAGTGGTTCGCCGGCACGCTGGTCGTGCTGTATGCGGTGATCACCATGATCCCGCTTATCTGGATCATCGCCACCGGCTTCAAATCGCCAGCCGACGCGATCAGCTATCCGCCCAAGGTGCTCTTTGCCCCCACCGTCGAAGGCTATGTGAACCTGTTCACGACGCGCACGCGCGTGTCACCCGAAGCGCTCGCCGAACTGCCGCCGCCGCAAGGGTTCGCCGAGCGCATCGTGCGGCAATACAACATGGTGATTGCCGGCCCGTCGCGGTTTGGCGAGCGGTTTGCCAACTCGGTGATCATCGGGTTCGGTTCGACCTTCCTGTCGATCTTCCTCGGCACTTTGGCGGCCTATGCGTTCTCGCGCTTCAAGGTGCCGCTGAAGGATGATCTCCTGTTCTTCATCCTGTCGACGCGGATGATGCCGCCGATTGCCGTCGCGATCCCGATCTTCCTGATGTACCGGCAGCTTGGCCTGTCCGACACGCATCTCGGGATGATCCTGCTGTATACAGCGGTCAACATCTCGCTCGCCGTCTGGCTCCTGAAGGGCTTCATCGACGAAATTCCGCGCGAATATGAAGAAGCGGCGCTGATCGACGGCTATACGCGGTTCCAGGCATTCACCAAGGTCGTGCTGCCGCAGGCGGCGACCGGCATCGCCTCGACCGCGATCTTCTGCCTGATCTTTGCCTGGAACGAATACGCGTTCGCCGTGCTGCTGACGTCGGGTACGGCGCAGACCGCACCGCCGTTCATTCCGACAATCATCGGCGTCGGCGGTCAGGATTGGCCAGCGGTGGCTGCGGGCGCGACCCTGTTCCTCGTGCCGGTGATGGTGTTCACGATCCTGCTTCGCAAGCACCTGCTTCGCGGCATCACGTTCGGGGCGGTGCGCAAATGAGCGGCTTCCTTGCCGGACTGATGCGCCTGCGCCGTGGGCCGTGGGAGATGGTGGCAACGCTGCTGATCGCGCTCGGCGTGTTCATGCTGATGCAGCCGTTCGCGCTGTGGGCGTTCACCGCCAGCTTCCTCGTCACGCTGGCCGGAACGGTCATGTTCATCGTCGTCAGTCATTTTCCGGAGTAGTCGTGGCCGAGATCGTCGTCAAAAACGTGCGAAAGGAATTCGGCAGCTTCACCGCCGTCCAGTCCTCGAGTTTTACCGTGCGCGATGGCGAGTTCTTCATGCTGCTCGGCCCGTCCGGCTGCGGCAAGACGACGACGCTGCGCATGATCGCCGGCCTTGAACTGCCGACATCCGGTGAGATCTGGATCGACGGGGAGGAGGTTAGCCAAAAGCGCGCTTCGCAGCGCGACATCGCCTTCGTGTTCCAGATGTTTGCGCTCTATCCGCACCTCAATGTGCGCAACAACATCTCCTATCCGCTGGTCAGCCAAGGCTGGAGCCGTGCCAAGGTGCGCGCCAAGGTCGCTGAAATCGCCGGCATTCTCGACATAACCGACATCCTGGAAAAGCCGGTTGGCGGGCTGTCAAGCGGCGACCGGCAGCGCGTGGCACTGGCGCGCGCGATCGTGCGCGACCCCAAGGCCTTCATGATGGACGAACCGCTTGGTGCCTTGGATGCCGAGTTTCGTGAGCGCATGGCCGAGGAACTGCGCGCCCTGCATGACCGCATGGGCGCCACCACGGTCTATGTGACGCACGATCAACTCGAAGCCATGCAGATGGGCGACAAGATCGTCGTCATGAACCATGGCGTGATCGAACAGTTCGGCACGCCGCAGGACATCTATGACTGGCCGGCGACGCTGTTTGTCGCCGATTTCATCGGTTCGCCGTCGATGAACATCCTTCGCACCGATGGTGCGGTGGCGATCGGCCAGCGCGAGGTCCGGCTTGGCGATGCGGTCATCGACGTGCCTGAACAGTTGGCGGAAACGGGCGGGTCCGTCGTTCTCGGCGTTCGCCCCGAGCATGTGGCGCTTGATGACAATGCGCCGTGCCGCGGCGAGGTTCTGGCGACCGAGTATCTCGGCACCACGCAGATCGTCACGCTTTCGACCGCTTTTGGCGACGTGAAGATGCGGACATCGTCGGGAACCGGTATCCGGGTCGGCGAGCGCGTCGGCCTGACCTTCGATGCGCGGACGCTTTCGCTGTTTGATGCCAAGACCGGCAAGGTGCTGCTGTCGGCGGCCAACCGCGGAGTGCTGGCCCATGGCTGAAGTCGTCCTTTCCGGCATCACCAAGCGTTTCGGCGCAACGGTCGCAGTCGACGCGATGTCGCTCACCATCCCGGACGGGGCCTTTGTCGTGCTGCTCGGGCCGACCGGCGCCGGCAAGACGACGACCCTTCGGCTGATCTCCGGGCTCGAACATCCCGATGCAGGCGAGATCCGGATCGGTGGAAGGCTGGTCAACCGCGAGTCGCCGGCAGAGCGCGATGTGGCGATGGTGTTCCAGCAATATTCGCTCTACCCGCACATGACGGTGCGCGAGAACCTTGCCTTTCCGCTGCGCTCTCCGATCCTGCGCACGCCCGAAGATGTCATCAAGCGCAAGGTCGGCGCGGTGGCCGAGGTGCTGCGCATCGCCCACAAGCTGGACAACAAGGCAACGCAACTCTCCGGCGGCGAAATGCAGCGGGTCTCGATCGGCCGTGCGCTGGTGCGGGATCCGGCGATTTATCTGATGGACGAGCCGCTCTCCTCGCTGGATGCCAAGCTGCGCGCCGAACTGCGCATCGAACTCAAGCGCATCCAGGCGCAACTGGGCGCAACCGTCCTTTACGTGACGCATGACCAGATCGAGGCGATGACCATGGCAACCCATGTCGGCGTGCTCGACCATGGGCGACTGGTGCAATTCGGCCCGCCGCGCGAAATCTACGAAGCGCCGGTCAATCTGACGGTTGCCTCGCGCCTTGGCCTGCCGCGCATCAACACGCTGCCGACCAGCCTGTTCGGTGATGCGCCTGCCGGTGCCGTGACGATGGGCCTGCGACCGGAACATGTGCACCAGGGCGAAGGCAAGCCGGCGACGGTGGTCCGCGTCGAGCATCTGGGTGACCAGACCCGGCTGCACCTGACGCTGGAAGGCCACGACATCGTCACGCTGACCGATGTCCATACCCATTTGAGGGCAGGCGCGACCTTGCCGATCAGACCGCGCGATGCGCTGTTCTTCGACGCCGGCGGCAACAGGATCATGTGAGGGGGCAACCATGAAGCAGTTCATCAATTCGCGGGAAACCGTCGTCACCGAAGCGCTTGACGGCTTGCTGCGCACCGGCGGCGGCCGGCTTGGCCGCCTCGATGGCTATCCGCATATCAAGGTCATCGTGCGGACCGATTGGGACCGTTCCAAGGTGGCGCTCGTCTCCGGCGGCGGCTCCGGCCATGAGCCGGCCCATGCCGGGTTTGTCGGGCGCGGAATGCTCACCGCCGCCGTCTGCGGCGATGTATTCGCGTCGCCGTCGGTCGATGCGGTACTGGCCGGCATTCTGGCCGTGACCGGCGATGCGGGCTGCCTGCTGATCGTCAAGAACTACACCGGCGACCGGCTCAACTTCGGCCTTGCCGCCGAGCGCGCCCGGGCATTCGGGCTGAAGGTCTCGATGGTCGTCGTCGATGATGACATCGCCTTGCCGCATTTGCCGC
Organism: Roseitalea sp.; assembly: GCA_041752455.1. GTDB lineage: Bacteria > Pseudomonadota > Alphaproteobacteria > Rhizobiales > Rhizobiaceae > JBGSWL01. Next base: position 22,830 of record JBGSWL010000084.1, read on the forward strand.
AGGCGCGCGGTGTTGCCGGAACGCTGTTCGTGCACAAGATCGCCGGTGCGCTCGCCGAAGATGGCGCCAGCCTCGACGAGGTGACGCAGATTGCCCGTGCGGTCATCGACGGCGTCGTCTCGATCGGCATGTCGCTCGACACCTGCACGATCCCCGGATCGCCCAAGGAAGAGCGGATCGATGCCGGCAAAGCCGAACTCGGCCTCGGCATTCATGGCGAAGCGGGGATCGAGCAGGTCGATTTCGAAGGTGCGCGCCATGCCATGGCGATGGTGGTCGACCGGCTGGCGCCGGCGCTTGGTGCCGGGCCGCATGTGGCGCTTTTGAACAATCTCGGCGGTGCCACGCCGCTCGAAATGGGGGTTCTTGCCGAAGAGCTGTGCCGGTCGCGGATAGCGGGTCAAGTGAAGGCGCTGATCGGTCCGGCGCCGATGATGACATCGCTCGACATGCAGGGCTTTTCCGTCTCGCTGCTGCCGCTGACGCCGCAGTTCGAGGCGGCGCTGCAAGCGCCGGTCGAGCCATGGGCCTGGCCGGGCTGCCATGGGGTTGGCGAGATCGTCGTGCAGCCTTTGCCGGACGGCCTGAAACCGATCCAGCCGATGGCCTCCACTGACGATCGCACCCAAGCCTTCCTTTCGCGCTGCTGCGACATTCTCATCGGCGCCGAGACCCACCTCAACAAGCTCGACGCGCAATCGGGCGATGGCGATACCGGTTCGACGCTGGCTTCTGCGGCCCGCGCCCTGAAGGGGGCGCTCGACCGGATGCCGCTTGCCGACCAGACGCAACTCTACCGGGCGATCGGCAACGAACTCAGCCAGACCATGGGCGGTTCGTCCGGCGTCCTGCTGGCGATCTTCTTTGCGGCAGCGGGCGATGCGTCGGCCAATGGCCAGGATGCCATCGGCGCGCTGCGGGCCGGTCTTGACCGGATTCAGCAGGTCGGCGGCGCAAGACTTGGCGACCGCACGATGATCGACGCGCTGATGCCGGCGCTGGATGCGCTTCCCCAAGGGCTTGCCGCAGCGGCAAAGGCGGCACGCGCCGGGGCCGACCATACGGCCACCATCACCCGCGCCAAGGCCGGCCGCTCCAGCTACATCTCGGAAGCCAAGCTGGCCGGGCACAAGGATCCCGGCGCAGAGGCCGTCGCCCTGTTGCTCGAGGCGATTGCCTGACGGGGTCGGTGACAGCGCGGTGCGCTGATTTGACATAGGCCGCAGACACTCAAACCAGACATCACGCCCGTCCCTGACCAACCTGGATCAGGGACGATGGCGCCTTTGCGTCCTACTCGTTTGCCTTCGCCAATGTGCGGCAAGGCCACGGTTGAACACCGCCAAACCAAAACCCGAGACCACATCATTTTCACCACGTTGCGGGAACGCGGCGCGACGGTCGCACGTTGTCCAAACGGTGCGCTTCCACCGGGAGCCCCGCATCCAGAGAAAGGTCCTCACCATGGAATGGGAACAAATTGCTGACAAATGGGCCGCCATGGCCCGGCGCCTTCGCAACGACAGGTCGGTGGGCGGCGAGACCTTGCGCGTTTCCGGTGAAGTCTACCGTGTCGCGACGGCGATCGGGTCGCAAACCCTTGGTTCTCCTGCACCCGACAGGGGCGGCAACGACAACAATCTGCCGACAAATCAGTGACGATCAGCCTTTTCGGTTTTCTTTCGCCGCGCGTCGGGCCTTGGGATGACGAAGCGGTGATCCGCGCCGATCTTTTCGGTCCGGAGCGCCTCGAACATCATGCGATTTCACTCGCCAACGCCCAGACGGTGACGCGCAAGGCGCCGAGGGTGGCGTCGTTGAACGGGCGGTTGAACGACAATGCCGACTTGTTGCTGTCGGCCTATCGGTCCTGCTCCGATGCGCTGAAGGACGGGCAAACCATATCGCCTGCAGCCGAATGGCTGCTCGACAATTATCACGTGGTCGAGCGCCAGATCCAGCAGATCGCGCGGGATCTGCCGCCCGGCTACTACCGCCAGCTTCCCAAGCTCGCCGCCGGCCCGTTCGCCGGTTACCCGCGCGTGCTCGGCATTGCCTGGGCCTATATTGCCCATACCGACAGCCTTTTGAACAGTGCCGTGCTTGCGCGTTTCGTGAAGGCTTATCAAAGCGTTGAACCGCTGACGATCGGCGAGTTGTGGGCTGTTGCGATCACGCTGCGCATCGTCCTGATCGAGAACATGCGGCGGTTGGCAGAGCAGGTTGTCGCCGATCAGGGGTTTCGCGAGGCCGCCGACGATCTGGTTGACCGCTTCACCCGTCCGGTAGGGACGACAGACCCTGACGAGGCAAGCGGCAGCGGACCGGCGCTACCGGATATCAGCGTCACCGATCTTGTGCCCGGCGGCGGGCCGGTCTCCGAACTCTTTGCCGCGCGCATTGCGCAGCGGCTCCGCGGTGTCGACACAGCCGGTTCGCCGTTGCATCGCTGGCTGGAAGACCGGCTGCACCTGCAGGGCCTGACGACCGATGAAGCGGTCGAGCGGGCGCAGCAGTGGCAGGGCGCTTCCAACGTCACCATGCGCAACATCGTCACCAGCATGCGGCTGATATCCGAAATGGAGTGGCCGGATTTCTTTGAAGACGTCAGTCCGGTCGATGCGAAGCTTCGCGCCGCGTCGGATTTTGCCGCGATGGATTTTGCCACACGCAATGCCTACCGCACCGCGATCGAGACCTTGGCGCGTGGCTCGCGCCAGTCGGAAGTCGAGGTGGCTGACCAAGCCCTCGCCTTTGCGGCGGGTGGCGAGACGCCCGCAACCCGTGATCCCGGCCATGGCCTGATCGGACCGGGGCGCCATGGCCTCGAACGTCAGGTGGGGTACCGCGCGGGAGCAGGCGTGCACTTCAGGCGCATCGCCGCGCGGCTCGGCCTTGGCGGTTATCTGGCGGCGATGGCGGCGGCCTCGCTTGCCATTGTCGCCCTGGCGTTTCTGGCAGCGGGCATGCAGCACGGATGGGCCTTGTTGGCGCTTGGTGCTGCCATGGTTTTTGCCGCGTTCGGGCCTGCTTTTGAAGCGGGAAGGGCGATCGTCAATCTCATCGTGACGCGGACAGTCCCGCCACGCCGTCTGCCCGGGCTCGAGCTTGCCCACGGGATCCCGCCGCATCTTCGCTGCCTCGTCGCCGTGCCGGTCATGCTCGACACGGTGGATGACCTGGCCGCCTGCATCGAACAGCTCGAGGTCCACCACCTGTCGAGCACCGACGGGGCAATCCACTATGCGCTTCTGTCGGACGGGCCGGACGCTGCCACCGAAACGCGGCCACAGGATGAGGCATTGCTCGCCGAGGCGACGCTGGCGGTTGCACGGCTGAACGAAGCCTATCCGTCGCCCGGTGGCGACCGGTTCCTGTTCCTGCATCGCCGCCGCCTTTTCAATCCGTCGATGGGCGTGTGGATGGGCTGGGAGCGCAAGCGCGGCAAGCTGACCGAACTCAATCATCTGTTGCGCGGGGCGACCGACACCAGCTTCCTTGCGCCTGCCCATGTGCCGGAGGGTGTGCGGTTCGTCATCACGCTGGATGCAGATACGCGGCTGTTGCGCGACACGGTGCGGCGGTTGGTCGGCAAGATCGCCCATCCGCTGAACGCGCCGCAACTGGATGGGGCGCAACACCGGGTCACGCAAGGCTACGGAATACTGCAGCCTCGGGTGACACCGGCCCTGCCGATTGCCGCGGAAGGGTCTGCCTACCAGCAGATCAATGCCAGCCATGGCGGGATCGATGCCTATGCGGCCGCGATTTCCGACGTCTACCAGGACCTGTTTGCCGAGGGCTCGTTCACCGGCAAGGGCATCTATGATGTCGATGCGTTCGAAGGCGCCCTGTCAGGCCGCGTGCCCGAGAACACGATGCTCAGCCACGATCTGTTCGAGGGCGATTTTGCGCGGGCCGCGCTCGTCTCCGACATCGAAGTGGTCGAGGATTTTCCCGGCCGATACGACATCGCCGCACGCCGCCAGCATCGCTGGGTGCGCGGCGACTGGCAGTTGCTGCCATGGTTGATGGGGCGCGCCGGGGCCGAGCAGACGCCGATCTCGGCGCTTGGCCGCTGGAAGATGATCGACAACATGCGCCGGTCGCTCGCGGCACCCTTGACCATGGCGGCGCTCGGCTTTGGCTGGATGCTGCCGGCGCCCTCGGCCGCTGCATGGACAGCGATGATCCTTGCCATGCTGGCGCTGCCGCATCTTCTGTCACTGCCGTTTGCGCTTTTGCCGGGCAGGGCGGGGATTACCGCCCATAGCCATTTTTCCGCCTTGCTGGCCGACGCGCGCATCGCCGTCGCGCGCATTGCGCTGGACGTGACGTTTCTGGCGGACACGGCGATACGGATGGTCGATGCCATCGTGCGCACCTTCTGGCGGCTCCTCGTCACGCGTCGCAACCTTCTGCAATGGGTGACGGCGGCACGGCTGGCGCAGCGGCGTCGGCCCGGCGCCGTGGCGCAATATCTCGACATGGCGGGTGGGGTCATCCTCGGCTTGGCCATTGTCGGCACAAGCCTTGTCGCCAATCCGGCGATCTGGCCGGTCAGCGGGGCGTTTGCGCTGCTCTGGCTACTGGCGCCGCTGATTGCGACACGTCTCAGCCGTTCGCTGCTGCCGCGCGAGACGGCGCTCCTGAAAGAGACCGACCGGGTGGCGCTGCGGTTGATCGCGCGGCGGACCTGGCGGTATTTCGAAACCTTCGTGACGGCTGCCGACAATGATCTGGCACCGGACAACTTCCAGGAAACGCCGCACCCGGTGCTGGCGCGGCGGACATCGCCGACCAATATCGGGCTCTACCTTCTGGCAACGACAGCAGCGCATGATCTTGGCTGGATAGGGCGGGCCGAGGCGGTATCCCGACTTGAACGGACCTTGGACACGATGCGGCGGATGCCGCAATTTCGCGGCCACCTCTACAATTGGCATGCGACGGATGATCTACACGTTCTCGATCCGGCCTATGTTTCGACGGTCGACAGCGGCAATCTGGCAGGCCATCTGATCGCGGTTGCGCAAGCCTGCGCCGGGTGGCAGCGCACGCCGATCAGCGAAGCGGACTGGCGCGGCGGCGTCGCCGACACGCTGCTTCTTGCGCAACGCGCCTGCGCCGAGACTCCGCTTCTCGACAACCGCGCGCTGGTCGATGCGCTGGCGGCAGTCGAAACGGCCTTGTCCGACGAAGCACCACTATCGCGGCTTGGGGAATTGAGCGACGCCGTGCTCGCCGCCCTGCGCGCCAGCACGGAGCCGGGAACCGAGACGATCTTCTGGGTCGAAGCGCTGCACAACTGCATTGCGAGCCACACCGACGACCTCGAGCACGACCTTTCCGCGCGTCTTGCGACGGTCGAACGGATGTCGCGCGAGTTTGCCACCGGGATGGACTTCGGCTTTCTTGTCGATCCGGACAAGAAGCTGCTGTCGATCGGCTTTTCGGTCACGACCAACAGCCTCGATCCGAGTTGCTATGACCTTCTGGCATCTGAGGCACGTCTTGCCAGCCTGTTTGCAATTGCCAAAGGCGATGTCGAAACCCGCCACTGGTTCCGCCTCGGGCGCGCGGCAACGCCAATGGGGGCGGGTTCGGCGCTGATCTCATGGTCAGGCAGCATGTTCGAATACCTGATGCCGTCGCTTGTGATGCGGGCGCCGGAAGGCTCGGTCCTTGCCGAGACCAACCGGCGGATCGTCGAGCGGCAACAAACCCATGGCGCGGCCATCGACATTCCATGGGGCATTTCGGAATCGGCCTACAACGCGCGCGACCTCGAAATGACCTACCAGTATTCCAATTTCGGCGTGCCGGGCCTCGGCCTCAAGCGCGGGCTCAGTGAAAACCGCGTCATTGCACCCTACGCGACGGGCCTTGCGACCATGGTTGCCCCTGCAGAATCGCGGGCCAACTTCGAGCGGCTAGCGAGCCTCGGGGCCGAAGGGCGTTTCGGCTTTTACGAAGCTATGGACTACACCACCCGCCGCCTGCCTGCCGGCGCCGACTTTGCCATCATCCGCAGCTTCATGGCGCACCATCAGGGCATGACGATCACGGCCATCGCCAATGCGGTGCAGGAGGGGCGCCTGCGCGCCCGCTTCCATGCCGAGCCGATGATCATGGCGGTCGATCTTTTGCTGCAGGAACGGGTTCCGCGCGATGCCAATCAGGCGGCGCCACGGGCAGAAGAAGCGGCCAGCACGGCCCCGCAGATCAGCCCTGAGCCGGTGGTGCGCCAATTCCTGTCGCCGTCATCGGCCGCACCGACCGCTCATCTCCTGTCGAACGGTGTCTATGGCGTGACCGTAACCCCGACCGGCAATGGCTACAGCCGTTGGCGCGATCTGGCGGTGACACGCTGGCGCGATGATCCGACTGCTGCCCGGCACGGCTCCTTCATCTTCGCGCGCGATCGCGTTTCCGGTGCGCTCTGGTCGACGGCGCTTCAGCCGACCGGTGCCGATGCGGGCAGCCATACGGCTGTCTTCAGCGAGCATCAGGCAGCGTTCACCTATCGCAGCGCCTCGCTGGCAACGGTCACCGAAGTTGTTGTTTCTTCCGAAGACGATGCCGAAGCGCGCCGCGTGACGCTGACCAACTCCGGGCGCCAGTCCCGCTCGATCGACCTGACCTCCTATGCAGAACTGGTGCTTGCGCCGCTGGCAGCCGACATCGCGCATCCTGCGTTCTCGAAGATGTTCGTCGTCACCGATTATCTTCCTGAACTCGATGTCATCATCGCCACCCGTCGCCGCCGCGCGCCGGGTGACCCGGAGGTCTGGGCCGCCCATATCGCGGTCGTCGAGGGCCAGGAGGCCGCGCCGATCCAGTATGAGACCGACCGGGCCAAGTTCATCGGCCAAGGCCGCAGCATCGGCGAAGCGATCATGGCCGGCGCGCCATTGTCGCAGACGACCGGCACGGTGCTTGATCCGGTGTTCTCGATCCGGCGTTCGGTGATCGTGCCCGCCGGGGGCATGGCGCGTGTCACATTCTGGACCCTCGTCGCCGATGATCCCGACAAGCTGCTCGATCTGGTCGACCGGCATCGAGAGCCGTCGGCCTTCGGTCGTGCGGTGACGCTGGCGTGGACGCAGGCGCAGGTGCAGTTGCACCACCTCGGATCGAACCATGCGGCGGCGGCCTGTTTCCAGCGCCTCGGCGGCATGCTGATTGCAGCAGACTCCCGGCTTCGGGCGCAAGATGCGACGATCCTTGCCGGTGCAGGCCCGCAGTCGGCGCTCTGGGCCTACGGGATTTCCGGCGATCTGCCGATCCTGCTGTTCCGGATCGAAGATGCCGACGATGCCCCGCGTCTGCTGGAAGTGCTGGCGGCGCACGAATATCTGCGGATGCGCCAGTTCGCGTTCGATCTGGTGATCCTGAATGACCGGTCCGCGTCCTACGTGCAGGACCTGCAGACGATGATCGAGACAGCCGTGCGCACGGCCGGGTCGCGCCCGACCAACACCGCTACGGCGGGCAAGCCGGGCGTCGTGCATGTGATCCGCACCGATCTTGTGACGCCGGAGGCGCGCAGCCTGCTGCTCGCAGCAGCCAGCGTCGTGCTGGTCGCGCGGCGTGGCAGCCTTCGCCAGCAGCTTGAAGCGTTGACGAAAATGGTGCCGCCGGTGCGCCAGGTCCGCCATCCTGCATCGCCGGTCCCGGCTTTGCCAAAACCGGTGGAGACTTTTGACACGACGAATCTCGAGTTTTTCAACGGAACCGGCGGCTTTGCCGAAAACGGGCGGGAATATGTCGTGGTGCTTCAGAAAGGCCAGACGACACCGGCGCCCTGGATCAACGTGATTTCCAATCCGCGGTTCGGCTTTCAGGTTTCGGCCATGGGCAGCGGCCATGTCTGGTCGGAAAACAGCCGCGAAAACCAGTTGACGCCATGGTCGAACGATCCGGTCACCGATCCGGCGGGCGAAGCGTTCTGGATCCACGATCTGGAAAGCGGCGCGACCTTCACGCCGACGGCGCAGCCGATCCGCGACGAGGGCCTTTATGTGGCGCGGCACGGGTTCGGCTACAGCCGGTTCGACCATTCAGCCCACGGCATCGAAGCGTCGCTCCTGCAATTTGTCCCGCTGGATGATCCGGTGAAGATTTCGCGGCTGACCTTGCGCAACACATCCGGCCGGGTTCGCCGTCTGTCATTGACCGGCTATGCGGAATGGGTGCTCGGGCCATCGCGCGGGGCAACGCTGCGTCATGTCATCACGAACCTCGATGAGGCAACCGGTGCGATCTTTGCCCGCAACCCGTTCATGGTGGCGTTTGCCGGCCGTGTCGCCTTTGCCGATTTCGGTCCCGAGACGACAAGCCACAGCGCCGACAGGCTCGATGTGCTGGGCCGTGGTGGACGGATGGCAGCGCCTGCCGGCATCCATGCAGCGCCGCTATCCGGGCGGACCGGGCCGGGGCTCGATCCCTGCGCCGCCTTGCAGCGCCAGATCACGCTGGCGCCCGGCGAGACCATCGACGTGACGTTCCTGCTCGGCCAGGCTGCCTCGGAAGACGCCGCGCGCGACCTCATCGCCAGGCATCGCAGCATCGATCCGGGCGAGACCCTTGGTGCGGTCAAACGCCATTGGGCTGAGCTTCTGGGCAGTATCACGGTCACGACGCCGGATCGGGCAACCGACATCATGTTGAACGGATGGCTGCTTTACCAGACCATTGCCTGCCGGATCTGGGCGCGCGCCGCATTTTATCAGGCGAGCGGCGCCTACGGCTTCCGCGACCAGTTGCAGGACAACATGGCCATGGCGGCGCTGCGGCCCGAAATGACGCGCGCCCATTTGCTCCGCGCCGCGTCGCGCCAGTTCCCGGAAGGCGATGTGCAGCATTGGTGGCTGCCGCACACTGGCCAAGGGGTGCGTACCCGCATTTCCGACGATCGCGTCTGGCTCGGCTTTGCCGCAGCACACTATGTGCGCGTCTCCGGCGATACCGGCGTGCTCGACGAACGCATCGGTTTCCTTGATGGGCCGGCGCTCGCGCCCGGAGCCCACGACGACTTTTTCCTTCCCGGAACCTCGCCGGTCGACGCGACGCTTTTCGAACACTGCGCACGCGGACTGGACCAGGCGATCGCGCTGACTGGGGAAAACGGCATGCCGCTGATCGGCACCGGCGACTGGAACGACGGGATGAACCGCGTCGGCGAGGGGGGTGGCGGCACGTCGGTCTGGCTCGGCTGGCTGTTGATTGCCGCGCTGGATGTCATGGTGCCGCACGCCGACAGCCGCGATCCTGAGCGTGCCATGGCCTGGCGACGACACGCTGCCGACCTGAAGAAGGCGATCGAGCGCGACGGCTGGGACGGCAGTTGGTATCGGCGCGGCACCTATGACGACGGCACGCTTCTGGGGTCGGCCAGTTCGCTTGAATGCCGCATCGACAGCATCGCGCAGTCCTGGTCGGTGTTGTCCGGCGCTGGCGACCGCGACCGCGCCGTCATGGCCATGGCATCGATGGCCGACCACCTGATCCGCCCTGATCCCGGCCTTGCGCTGCTGTTTGCGCCGCCGTTCGATGCAACGCCGCAGGACCCCGGCTACATCAAGGGCTATCCGCCGGGCCTTCGGGAAAATGGCGGGCAATACAGCCATGCGGCGATGTGGGCGATCCTTGCCTATGCCGGGCTTGGCGATGGCGATGCGGCGGGCGCGCTGTTCTCCTTGCTCAATCCGGTCAACCACGCCCTGACGCCGGATGCGGCGGCGCGCTACAAGGTTGAACCCTATGTGGTTGCGGCGGATGTCTATTCGACCGCGCCGCACGAGGGCCGTGGCGGCTGGACCTGGTATACCGGTTCGGCTGCGTGGATGTACCGCGCCGGGATCGAAGGCCTCGTCGGACTGACGCGGGAAGGCAACGAGATCGTTCTCAACCCGTGTTTCCCGAAAGCCTGGCCGGAGGTCAGCGCGACGGTTCGCCTGGCGGGCGCAAACCTCTCGATCAAAATCGACAATCCGAACCGCACCGGTCACAGCGTTCAGGCGGCAGAGATGGATGGCACAGCGCTGGAGATCCGGGACGGGCAGGTCCGCGTGCCGCTGGCGGAAGGGGATCATGACCTGGTTGTGACGCTGTGATAGCTCCGCGCGCGCATCAGGCCACGGCCCTGCATGATGCAGATCAACATCGCACGGGGCCCGTTACGTTATCGATTGCCGCATGAACACGGGTTCAGACCCGCCCCGGGTTTGGACCCGGCTTGGAGCAAGACATGGCCTCGCCAAAGGACATTGAGGGAGCGGTTCACGCACTGGATGGGGAAATCATGGTCCCCGGCACTGACGCCGCCAAGCTCCCGACAGTCACGGAAAAACGCCCGCCGAAAGCAACGCCGCCGGTGACTGCACGCTCGTCCCGCGTTGGCTGGCTGTCGGTGATCGTTTTGCTGGTTGTCGCCGGTGCGGGCGCCGGCCTTTATTACTTCCAACCATGGTTGACGGGACCGGCGCTCGTCACGGTCGAAACTGCCGCGCTTGCGCCTGTCACGCGCGTTCTGGCTGTCAACGGCCGGATTGCCGCGCTTCAATCAGTCGATATGCGCGCTCTGGTCAGCGGGACGCTGACCTCGATCGCGGTTGCCGAAGGCGATGCGGTAGAGGCAGATGCGGAACTGGCGCAGGTCGATTCGGCCTCGCAGCAGACCATCCTTCGCCAGGCTGTGGCGGGCCTTGATGCAGCGCTTTTATCCCTGTCCGATGCAAAGGAAACCTTCGCCCGTACCGAGGCGCTTGGCACCAATGTGGCACGCGTCCAGTTGGACGAAGCGGCCCGGGCCGTCCAGCTGGCCGAACAGGAGGTGGCGCGCACCACCGCATTTGTCGATCAGGCGCAAGTCATGCTTTCCAACTACACACTACGCGCGCCGATGGCCGGCACGGTCCTGTCGTTGAATGTCGCTGCTGGTCAAAGCATTGATCCGTCCACCGTGTTGATGACGATTGCCGATCTCGATCAGCTGGTGGTCGAAAGCGATGTGGATGAAGCTTATGCCTCGCAGATCAAGCTCGGCCAGCCGGCTGTGATGCAACTGGCCGGCGAGACAGAGGCGCGACCCGGTTCGGTGAGCTTTGTTTCCCAGCGGGTCGATGCGGCAACCGGTGGCCTTGCGATGGAATTGTTATTCGATCCGCCGGTCACTGCACCGATCGGCCTGACGGTGACAATCAACATCATCGTCGATGACCGTGAGGCGGCGCTGACCGTGCCCCGCGCGGCAATTGTCTCCGATGACAAGGGTGCCGGCGTCTTTGTGCTCGCGGACGGCATTGCGCAAAAGCGTCCCGTCTCGGTGATCGAATGGCCGGCGGCCCGCCTCATCGTCACCGACGGCCTTGAACCCGGCGATGTCCTGATCACCGATGCGACCGGTATTGCCGAGGGGCAAGCGGTGCGGGTGGGGGAACCGTGATCCGATGCTTTACGCCCTGAAGATCGCCACCCGCTACCTGACCGCCGGCAAGGCGCAAACCGCGCTCCTGGTCCTTGGCGTTGCGGTCGGCGTGTTCATTTTCATCTTCATGTCGGCGCTGATCGGCGGGCTGGCCGAGTTCATCCTGTCGCGCACCGTCGGCGACATCAGCCATGTGACCATCACCGCCGAAGACCGCGATCCGGCCATCCTCATTGCGCGCGAGGGCCATGTTCTGGCAGTCACCGAACGCGGACGCGCCCGCACCGCAACGCTTGCCGAAGCGGCGACGTTCATTCCTCTGATCGAAACCGTGCCCGGGGTGATCGCCGTTTCGCCGCAGATCACCGGGGCCGGCTTTCTGACGCGGGGCGCGCAGGTGGAGCAGGTTTCGGTCACCGGCGTCGAACCGGGACGAGAATCTGCCATCCTCGATCTCGATGGCTACATGACTCAAGGCTCGGCCCGGCTCGCATCAGGGCAGATCATACTCGGCCAGACCCTTGCCGAAGATCTGTCGTTGCGGCTCGGTCAGACGCTGCGGCTGCAATCATCCGGCGGTGTCTCGACCGTCCTGACGCTGACCGGCATCTACAACACCGGCAATGGCCGGATGGATGGCGGCAGCGTCTACGTTGCCTTGTCCACCGCGCGGACACTCTATGCCCTGCCGCAGGGCGTCACGCGCATCGAGATCAAGCTGGCCGATCTGAACACCGCCGATGCCCTTGCCCTGCGCATTCGCGCCCTGACCGGGCTTGATGCCGTGCCGTGGACGGACGGCGCCGAGCAGTTGATGGAGGCGCTGAATGCGCAGGCGCAGACCGGCTATTTCCTGAAGACCTTCGCGCTGATCACCATCGTGATCGGCGTGGCCTCTTCGCTTCTCTTGTCGACCTACCGACGCCGCCCGGAAATCGGCATCATGCGGGCGATGGGCGCCGGGCAGGGGTTCGTGATCATCGTCTTCGTGACGCAAGGCGCACTGATCGGGTTGATGGGCGGATTGTCGGGTGCGGCGCTCGGCTATCTGGCGCTGCTGCCGTTTCCCTCGCGCGATGCGTTTGAACCGGGCACCTTGCCGCTCGACATCACGCAAGGGTCCTACGGCCTTGCGATCATCCTGACGCTGATCGGCGCGATCCTTGCTTCGATCCTGCCGGCGCGGGCGGCGGTGCGGGTCGATCCGGTCACGGCGATCGGGCAATGACATGACCGCGCTCGTGGAAATTTCCGATCTCGTCAAAACGTTCGGCGAAGGCGAGACCGAGACACGCGTGCTGCGCGGCTTGTCGCTGGTTCTGCAGACCGGCGAGATGGCCGCGCTGCTCGGCCCGTCCGGGTCCGGCAAGAGCACGCTCCTGACCATTCTCGGCACGCTGATGAAGCCGACATCCGGGCGCTACCTGATGCTCGGGGAAAACCTTCTGGAAGCCGATGACCGGGCACTGACGGCCTTCCGCAACCTGCACATCGGCTTCGTGTTCCAGTTCCACAATTTGCTCCCGGACTTCACCGCGCTGGAAAACGTCATTTTCCCCACGGCGGTGCGCGAGGGGCGGGAAACCGAAGCAGCGCGCCAGCGCGGGCGCCAGCTGCTCGTGCGCATGGGCCTTGAAGCGCGGATCGATTTTCCCTCCGCCAACCTGTCAGGCGGCCAGAAACAGCGCGTTGCGGTGGCGCGCGCGCTGATGAACAAGCCCGAACTGGTGTTGGCTGATGAACCGACCGGCAATCTTGACCGGCAATCCGCCATGCAGGTGATGGACCTGATCGCCGAGATCAACCGCGACGAGGGCACGACCTTCCTGATTTCGACGCATGATGAAAAGATCGCCTCACTCTGCCGTCGCCAGATCGTGGTGGGCGATGGCCTCGTGACGGGGTAGGGCGCCATCGAACACCGGAACCGAGTCAGCAAGGACGATCTGGCCAAGTGCCTCATTTGGCCTTGTGACGGATAACAAGAACATCAGCAGCGGCCAGGACCAAGATGCCCGTAAGCGCCATCCCGAAAAGGGGAAGCTGAAGCGTCTGGTACGCAGCGATCTGGTCATTGGCCTTCACAGCGCTCGCAACTCCAAATACCGCGAGAAAGTTGTGAAAGACTGCCGTTGCGTAGATGTCTTGAGACAAAAAGAACATGGCCCCGGTCATCAATCCGACGCCGGATAGAAGGGCGACCATCGGAAACGTATTGAAGGGTGGGCTGTGCGCGTAGTGGTAGAGGCCGAACAGGGCGCTGGCGACAATCGCGGCAAGCGTGATCGACACCCACTTCGGCCCCGGTAGAACGTGCGCAGAGACCCCCGCAACCAGGCACCAGCAGACCAGTACTTCGGCGATCGAAACGACGAGCACCTGCGCATAGATGTTTGCCATGACCATCGGGTCGGTTGTCGGCGCGCCTTGCGCAAAATAGAGCGCGAGGCCGAGCAAAACGGCAAGCGGAAGCCAGACAAGAGTTCGAAGCAGAGGCCCGAAGCCGAGGTCTTCTGGCCGAACCGCGCTTTGCCGCGTGATCCAGCGGATCAAAAGCGCGCCGCCGCCGAGACCGATCACGATGTTGGTCACAATGACGTAGATGATGCGATCCAGTATGGCATCTGGGCGCAGAAGCGTGTCAATTCGGCCTTCAAAGACCCAAGTCGCGAGGCTCCAAAGTGCCCAGAGCCCAAGAGCCGCCAGCGTGAAGCGCCTCAGGTCATCCCGACTGGTTGTTGCCGAGGGCTGTCCGGACCGTACCATCACGCCGTCATGCCATCACCGCTTCCACCGGTCGGCGCACCGACATCGGCATCGCAGGTGCGCGACCGAACCGCATGACGATGTCGGGCCTTTTCCCCGGCATACCGACGATTTGTGCCAAGTCACCGCGAAGGCCCGGCACTTCGACCGGTTGATTGATGTGGGCGGTCTTCAGCCCCAGCGCGGTCGCCTGAAGCGAAAAGCGCTGACATGCCCGTCCGGCCTGCACCCAATGTTCAGGGTTCGCCTCAGCGGCAACAAAAACCGCGATCCCGGACGATGACGCGATCTGGCGGGCGTATTTCTTGTTTTCGCTCGCGGCGGTAAAAGCCAGATCAAAGACGCGCGGCGCCAGCCAGTCGGGAAGGGCCGGGCTGCCGCTCGCGACGCCATAGAGCCCGTCACCAGTTTTCAACGCGGCGTCCGGATTGAAGCGCAGCCATTGCGTGAGCTCGGTAACGAATGCCGGATCATCCATTTGTGCCGTGTTGCCGGCGATCACCAGATCACTGATGCGCTCGATCCGAGCCCTGTCGGTGACCAGCACCAGATCGACACCGGGGACGGCCGCTGCGGACGCCAGCAGATCGAGATCAGCGGCGCTGATGCCGCTGGCATCATAGTCGGACCGTGTCGATTGCCGCGCCGTTATGGCGTCAAACAGCGCCACATCGGGACCCGTCCGGCTACCCATGTCGAACCGTACCGCGCCATCGCCGGCAGAATCAAAACTGATCTGACCGGCGCGGCCACGCGCAGCTGCCGCCAGCGACAGGTTCTGTGCGGCGCAGCCAAGGCTTGCAAAGAGGTGATGATCATCCGGGTCGACGACCGGCGTTCGGCGTGAAAAGTCTGGCAGGATATCGATGCCGCGTTCATCGGCCCGAAACAGCCACGGCTGCGTGTTGTGGCCGTTTGCGGCAAGCGTTGCAAACCGGACCAGATCGCGGGTGGTCGCAGATGCTGGCAGCGGGCTTCGAAGATCTGCGGCAGCCGCTGCCATCGTGTCAGCTGCGTGCATGCGCTGCCATCCGATCCAGCCGGCACTACCGATGGCAGCCGCGCCAAGGGCGAGACCGCCAACGGTGAGGAGCTTTCGACGTTGCATCACGTCGACGCCCGATTGTCGTCAGCCATCCGAACGTGCCTCATTCGCTGGTCACGCCGGCAAATTCTTCATCGGACGCTTCCGCTTCGGCTTTCGTCTTCTCGACGATGCCGTCCAGATGCTGCGGCGGGCCATAGAGCGTGTAGAGCCGCAGCACCTTCTCGCCTGTGTTGGTCAGGTCATGCGCGGCGCCGGCCGGAACGATGATGCAGTCGCCATCCTTGACCTTGTGGGTCACGCCGTTGATCAGGGCTTCGCCCTTGCCTTTTTCGACGCGGAAGAACTGGTCGTGCGTCGTGTGGGTTTCGAGGCCGATGGATTGACCGGGCTTCAGCGCCATCAGGACCAGTTGCAGGTGCTGGCCGGTATAAAGGACGTGGCGAAAGTCCTTGTTGTCTTCGGTCAGTGTCTCGATGTCTGCGACATAGCCTTGCATGATCTTCTCCTGTCAGGGGAATGGCGGTCGCCTTGCGCGACCGCCGATCCGTGCGGCAAGTATCGGCCCGATCGTCCAAGTTGTGGTTGCTGCAGATCAGTGATTGCCGCTTTGCCTGCGAGGAAATCTGCAGCGCCGACCCGGCCTATGTCGCCGTGAATTCCCGTACGAAGTAAGTTGCGGGTTTTGCGCGGATTTCAGCCGGCTGGCCAATCTGTTCGATGCGCCCCATCGACATGACGACGACAAGATCGGCCAAGGCCATCGCCTCTTCCTGATCGTGTGTCACAAAGACGGTGGTGAGCCCGGTGCGGTCGTGAATCTCGCGCAGGCCCTGACGCAGTTCTTTTCGCACCTTTGCGTCAAGCGCACCGAATGGCTCGTCGAGCAGCAGCATCCTGGGCTCGATGGCGAGCGCCCGGGCAAGGGCTACGCGCTGGCGTTGTCCGCCCGAGAGTTGGCTCGGATATCGGCCGCCGATATCGGGAAGCTGGATCAGATCGAGCAGTTTGGTGACGCGGCGGGTGATTTCCTGCCGTGTCGGGCGGGTAGCCCGCGGACGGGCCTTGAGGCCATAGGCAATGTTCTCAAAAACCGTCATGTGGCGAAACAAGGCATAGCTCTGGAACACGAAGCCGGCGCGCCGCTCCTGCACGGTCAGACCGGTGGCGTCTTGTCCGTCAAACAGCACGCGGCCGGCAGTCGGGAACTCAAGTCCGCCAAGGATGCGCAGAAGCGTGGTCTTGCCGGAACCCGACGGCCCGAGCAGCGCCACCAGCGCACCGGAGGGCAACGACAACGACACGGGATCGAGCGCGGCCGTCATGCAGAACGTCTTGGAGATCTCGTCAATTTCGATATGCATGGCGGGTCTCCTAGTGGCGATGCGCAGCGGCAAGTTGATCGGCATGCCGGACTTCCAGCGCAGTTTTCAAGAGCAGCGTGACCAGCGCAAGCAGCGTCAGCACCGCCGCAAGGCTGAAAGCCGCGATCGACAGATATTCGTTGTACAGCATTTCGATGGTGATCGGCATGGTTGCCGTCTGGCCGCGAATCTTGCCGGACACGACAGCTACAGCGCCGAATTCGCCCATCGCGCGGGCGTTGCACAACAGGACCCCATAGAGGAGTGCCCATCGGATGTTGGGCAAGGTGACGGTCCAGAAAACCCGCCAACCGCTGGCACCAAGGGTCAGCGCGACTTCTTCTTCGGCGCGGCCCTGCTCGATCATGACCGGGATGAGTTCGCGCGCAACGAATG
The DNA here is from genome assembly GCA_041752455.1 of Roseitalea sp. Lineage (GTDB taxonomy): Bacteria > Pseudomonadota > Alphaproteobacteria > Rhizobiales > Rhizobiaceae > JBGSWL01. The sequence continues at coordinate 39,832 of JBGSWL010000084.1, forward strand.
GGAAAGTCACGAACATTGTGGCGAGAACGATGCCGGGCAGCGCAAACACGATCGGATAACCGTTGGCTACCAGCCAGCCGCCAACCAGGCTGTTGGCGCCGAACATCAAGACGATGCAAAGGCCGGCGACCACCGGTGAAACCGAAAATGGCAAGTCGATCAGGGTGATGAGAAACGCTTTGCCGCGAAAGTCGAACTTGGTGATGAACCATGCTGCCGCGATGCCGAAAGCGGCGTTCAAAGGAACAGCGATCGCAGCGATCAGCAAGGTGAGCCGGATTGCCGATTGCGCATCGCGGTTTCCAAGGCTTGCGACCGCTGCAACGGCGCCCCGCGCAAGCACTTCGGCAAACACCGCAACCAGCGGCGCAAACACGAGGAGTGCAATGCCGACTATAGCAACGCTGATCATGACCCAGCGCGCCAACGGGCTTTCCTCGGTGGCGTAGCGAAAGCGCCGTACACTTGCGGTATCAGACATAACCGATCCTCCGACGGCTCCAGATCTGGATCAGGTTGATCACCAGCAACATGGCAAAGCTGATCAACAACATGGCGATCCCGATCGCGGCGGCGGCATCATAATTGAATTCCTCCAACTGGATGACGATCAGCAGGGGCGCGATTTCGGTCACCAATGGAATGTTGCCGGCAATGAAGATCACCGAGCCATACTCGCCAACGGCACGGGCCAGAGACAGAGCAAAACCTGTCAGTGCGGCAGGCATCAGCATCGGCAGGATGACATGGCGCAATGTGTGCACGCGACTTGCGCCAAGTGTGGCGGAGGCCTCTTCGACCTCGGCGTCGATTTCCTCGATCACCGGCTGCACCGTGCGGGTCATGAACGGCAAGCCGACAAACACCAGTGCAAGAAAAATCCCCGACTGGGTGTATGCAATTTTCCAGCCGATATCGGCGGCAAGCGCACCAAATGCTCCGTTCGGTGCATAGAGCGCGGTCAGCGCAATACCGGCCACAGCCGTCGGCAGGGCAAATGGCAGATCGACTGCAGCATCCAGGATGCGGCGGCCGGGAAACCGATAACGGACCAGTACCCAGGCGAGAAGCAGACCGAAGATCAGGTTGAAGATCGCGGCAAACAGCGACAGGCGAAACGAGAGGTACAGCGCCGCCCAGACGCGCTCGCGGTTCACCGTTTCCCAGACGCCAGCCAAACCGTAGGAGGCGCCCTTCAGGAGCAGGGCGCCAATCGGCAGAAGGACAACAAGCGAAAGCATTGCCATGGTGATGCCCATGCTCAGCCCGAGGCCGGGCATGGGAGATCGCTGGATCATCGGCCTCCCCATGCTTGGTTTCACTTCGCCACGTAAATCTGGTCGAAGATGCCGCCGTCACCGAAGTGTTCAGGCTGCACCTTTGCCCATCCGCCGAAGCTGGCGATATCGACCAGTTCGAGTTTGGGGAAACGCGCCACGTCTTCCGGGGCAGCCGCCGATGTGTCCCAGGCATGGTAGAAGTGCTTGAGGGCGAGCGCCTGTGATTCAGGAGTGTAAAGGTAGTTCAGATAGGCTTCGGCAACTTTGCGCTGTTCATCGGATTCGATGTTCTTTTCAACGATTGCCACCGGTGGTTCGGCGAGCACCGAGATCGAGGGCACCACGATGTCGAACTGGTCGTCGCCCAATTCCTTCAATCCAAGGTAAGCTTCGTTTTCCCAAGCGAGCAAAACGTCGCCGATACCGCGCTGTGCGAACGTTGTTGTCGAGCCGCGGGCTGCCGAGTCGAGGACCGGCACGTTCTTGTAGAGCTTGCCAACAAAGTCCTTCGGGTCCAGGCCGTTCTTTTCGGCAAAGGCCCACGCCGCCAGATAGTTCCAACGGGCGCCGCCGGAGGTTTTCGGGTTCGGCGTGATCACCTGGACGCCTTCGTTGACCAGGTCGCCCCAATCCTTCAATCCTTTCGGGTTTCCTTCGCGCACCAGAAACACGATCGTGCTGGTGTAGGGCGAGGAATTGTGCGGCAGTTTCGACTGCCAGTCTTCGGGAAGCAGTCCGGCCTTGGCTGCCCGGTCGATGTCGCCCGAGAGTGCCAATGTCAGAACTTGCGCCTTCAGGCCGTCGACCACCGCTCGGGCCTGGCTGCCAGAACCGCCATGTGAGGTTTCGATGACAGGGGCTGGATTCCCCTGCGCCACCCAGAAGGCCGAGAACACTTCGTTGAATTCGCGGTAGAACTCGCGCGTAGGGTCATAGGACACATTCAGCAGTTTGACTTCGGCCTGTGCTTTGGTCGCAATGGAACTGCCGAGGACCAGCCCGATTGCCGCCACAGAGGCGACAATGCCGAGCCAAATGCGAGCGGAAACCGGCGCACACGCCGGTACCGGACGGAGTTCGATATCCCGGATCGGCGCTGCGCTTCCCGTTTCCAGGTCGGACTTCTCGTCGTTTGCGGCATTGCCGAAAATCCCCATCGAAGGAACACCGCTGCCGATCGTGATAAAATGCAACATGACTGCCTCTCTTGCGAACCGAGTTGACGTCGAATGCGTGGATTGCATCTCTTTTGGAGATGCAGCCGACGAGATCGTTAGCACGATAATATCGACAGATTTTATCGTGATTTATAACGGCAATGATTTTCTCTTTTCGTGATTGATCAGGAAAATTATTCTGCTTCGGGCAGCGCAAAGCGCTCCAAGGGCAGCGAGTCGGCCTGCAGGTCGGACAGGGTAAGGGACTCGATCATCAGGATGTAGCCGGCATAGAAGCCGCCAAAGACCGCGCGCATCCGGCACGCCTGCTCGTCCTTGCAGTCCTCGCAGCGCTGGTAGGCTCGCCGTGACAGGCACGGGAGCGGGGCCAACGGTCCGTCAATCAGGCGCAACACTTCTGCCAGCGAGACATCTTTCGGGTTCTTGATGAGTTCATATCCGCCGTTACGCCCGCGTCGGCTGCCGATCAGTCCGGCGCGCTTCAGATCAAGCAGAATGTGCTCGAGAAAGCGCTTCGGTGCGCCTGATCGATCGGCAATTTCTTCGATGCGGAGTGCTTCTGCCGGTCCTGTGCGCTCGTCGGCAAGGACCATGAGGGCTTTCAGCGCATACTTGGTTTTGTGCGTGATCATGCGGTCGGGCGTGTCCTGACAAGTGCTGAACGAGACGCGACTTATCAGGGTCACGGAAGATTGCCACCCTCAACTCGTAGAGCCGCTGTTTGTCCGGTGGCGTTTCCACTGGTTACCGGCAGTCCTCTTCGAACCGAGATGTGTTTTCGGGCCCGCAACGAACGTCGGTGTTCCACTTGATGCATGTCATCTCGCCTGCCGCCGGAACCGGTACATTTTGTCGCACGGTTCGCTGTTCTGGCGTCTCCGAGACATCCATCTGGTTGCCCGTGAGTTGTTGATGGCCGCGTGCCGATGACGACGACTGAAACCATGAAAGGATTCGCAGCATGCGGTCTCCCAATTTACTGCTGACGACGGCTCTGTTTGGCGGCACGCTTCTCATTGCTTGGGTGACACACGGAACCGGAGTCGTGCGCGACGATCCGGAACGAAACATCGCCATTCCGGACGACCTCACCGTGCCGTTGCAGGTCCAGGCGGCCTACAACGCAACCACCATGTTCTTTCGCTATCGGTGGCCAGCGGAGCATGCCGGGATATTCCACGACATCATGCGCTATGAAGACGGCAAGTGGATCGTCGAAGGCAACGCAGTTCCCGGATCCCAGCCCGACGGGCTGCACGAGGATCGCGTAGCGATGATGCTGGACGACGGCAGCGTGCCGGAGTTTGGCCGATATGGCGGCTATATCGCCATAGGGGCCGGGCTTGCGGGCCTGACGGATCAGGCGCCGGAAGAAGTGACCAAATATCTGCCGCAAACGCGCAACCGTCTCGGTGTCTGGGACGACAAGGCTGACGATGCCAAGCTCGCTGCCCAGCGCGCTGCCGGGTACTTTCTCGACCTCTGGCATTGGCGCGGCGGGCGCTCCAATCCGGTTGGTCAGGCCGATGACCAGTATGTCGGCGACGAGCGCGGCGGAGATGACGGCAAAGGCACCTACAGCACCAACTGGGACAAGGATTTGAACCAGCCAAAGGTCATGTTCGCCTCCGGGCATGGTACGCTGCAATGGGATGCAGTCAAGGCCGGTACCGTGACGCAGGATGTCACTTATGCACTGACCCCGGATGTCACAGTCCCGTTTGATGCCACCGCCGGCTGGCAGAATGGCGACGTCATTCCGCGGCGCATCATTGTGCCGGGCGCAGGCTCGCGTGCCGATATCGGCGTGGTTGGTGACGGGCGATGGGCCGATGGCTTCTGGGACGTGACGCTTTCGCGCGCCCTTGATACCGGCGCTCCAGCCGACGACAAGATCCTGAAGGATCAGGGCGTCTACCAGGTTGCGTTTGCCATCCACCGCAACGCCACGGGTGGGCGCTGGCACTATGTCTCGCTGCCGGAAAACCTTGGGCTCGGGCGGCCCGGCGGCATCACGGCGACACTGTTCCAGGGCGCAACCCCGACCTGGAGCGAAGAATGGACCGAAGTCACGTTGTTCTACCCAGGTCAGGTCACCTGGCCGATGCTCAACAATGCAAACGCCCATGCGGGGGCTGCATCGATCCAGAAGGGCGTTCCGGTGGCGTTTCGCCATTCGCCGGAGCAACTGGCCAATTACGGGATCGAGCAGGAGTTCAAGCCGCAGATCAAGCGGCAATGGATCTTCACGCTTCTTGCTGGCCTTCTTCTGATCGGCGCATTCGGGGTCGCGCTCGATCTCACACTGTCCAAGTCCAACCGTAAGGGAGCCTGATCCGATGGCTGCATATCATGTTGTAATGGTTCACTTTCCCATCACCCTCTGGTTGGTGGCTGGGCTTGCGATCTTCATCCGGGCGATCTCGGATGGTCCGCTCGCACAGACCTTTGACCGGGCCTTGCCGACCTTTCTCGTGGGCGGGCTGATCTTCGGTGTCGTGGCGTGGGTCCTCGGGCTCAATGTATGGCCGTGGCCAACTCTGAGTTCCACTCCGATGGGCCGCAACCACATGCTGCTCGCCAGCTGGTCGCTCGCCTACTTCGCATTGCTGACGGTATTGCGTCTGCGCCACGGGGACCTCATCTGGCAGGGCCTCAACCGTCTTGTCATGGCTGGGCTTGCCGGAATCGGCGTGATCTTCGTCGGGATTACCGGAACTCTTGGCGGGCACCTTGTCGGCAACTACACGGAAGTCGGGCAGGTCCTGCGCTGGCTAGGCTGGGAAATCTATTCGACCTTCTACGTGCCCAACCTGACGCTTGGCATCATCGTTGCGGTCAGCGTGGTTCTTGTTGTGATCGGCCTGATGGGACGCAACACAGCCCGTACCGCTGGCTGACAACGCCGGCAAACCGCCAAAGCAACAACGGGCAGGCTCAACGTCTGCCCGTTGTCCATTGTTTCAGCCGACACCGTCTAACGACCCGCCGACGAAAGATGCAGCGTCACCGCAAATCCGCTCTCCGAACCGGGTCTTGGCGAAGCCAGTTCCAGTGGCGCTTCGAGCCGGCGCGCGATTGCCGCGACGATGGCGAGGCCAAGACCGCTGCCTTCGGCAGCGCTGCCCCGCACGAAACGTCCGGTCAGCGTCGACATCCGTTCGGCGGAGATGACCGGGCCGTCATTGCTGACCGCGAGCGTAGCATCGCGCGCGAGGCGAACAACGACCGCACCATCTTGTTTGCCGTGGCGAAGTGCGTTGTCGATCAGGTTGCGCACAACGATGGCGAGCGCATCGGGATCCAGATCCGACGTCACCGGCACCGCCGGCATGTCGATGATGATCCGGTCCGGCGCCGTGGACCGCATGAAGTCTTCGGCAACAAGGCGCAGAACCGGGCGAAGGTCGGTCGGCGTATTGGTGCGCAGCCGTGCGCCTTCGGCCCGCGCCATCTGCATCAGCCGTTCGGACGTGTGGGTCAATCGCTTGAGGGTGGCTTCGATGATATCCGCCCGTTCGATGGTGGCGGCGTCGGCGGTTTCAGATTTCAGGCGCTGCACTTGCGCAATGGCACCAGCCAGCGGCGTCCGCAATTCGTGGGCAGCGTTGGCGGCAAAGCTTCGTTCGGCATCGAAGGCGTCGCCAAGGCGCGACAACAGGCCATTGACGGTGTCGGCAATCGGGCGAAGTTCCGTGGGCAGACCGTCGACTGCAAGCGGTGACAGGTCATTGACCCCGCGCCGCGCAATGCCTTCGCGAAACCGCGTCAGGCCGGCAAGGCCAAGCCGGAGCAGGAGCACGACCGCAACGATGGTCAGGGGAATGACCAGCACCAGCGGCAGTCCGAGACGCAGCACGATCTCGCGCAGAACCGCTTTCCGTGCGGCCATCGGCTCGGCCACTGTAAGGCGGATCGCGCCTTGCAGGGTCGCTTCGTTGTAGAAGCGATGCGCCTCGTCCTGGTGAAAGCCGGGTCCGTCCCAGGGCGGAAACATCGCAGGATCAGCCGCATGCGACTGCATGAGGATCCTGCCCTCGGGGTCACGGACCACGTAGGTGAAATATTCTTCATGCTCGCTGATCGGCGCGAGACGCAGCACCCCGGTGTCCTCGTCCCGATTGAGGATTTCGGTCGCCGCAAGGGGCAGCAAACGCTGGGCGGTTTCCTGCAGCGCCGAATCGAAGACTTCCTCCATTTCGTGGCGCAGTTCCGACACGGTCCAAAGCGAAACGGCCAGCCACAGGGCTGTCAGGGTCACGCTCAAGCCGAGCGCCAGACGCAGACGCAGGCTGGCCGGTCCTCTCATGGCGCGCCCAGCCGGTAACCCATGCCGCGCTCGGTCAGGATCACGTCATGGCCAAGCTTCTTGCGCAGGCGGCTGACATGAACCTCGATGGTGTTGCTTTCGACTTCGGCATCGAACGCGTAGAGCTTTTCCTCCAGTTGGGCTTTTGACAACAGCTGGCCGGGCCGCGACAGCAGCGCTTCAAACAGCGCCCATTCGCGCATCGTCAGCTGGACGGGCGCGCCATTGCGCCAGATGCTGTGGGCGGCAAGGTCTATTTCGAGATCACCATGATGGATCAGCGGGTTCGGATTACCGGTATAGCGCCGCGCAACAGATCCGATGCGGGCGGAAAGTTCTGCCAGATCGAACGGTTTGACAATGTAATCGTCGGCTCCGGCATTCAGTCCCTCGATACGGTCTGAAACCTGGTCAAGTGCGGTCAGAATGATCACCGGCGTTGCATCGCCGCGAATGCGCAATGCCTTGAGAAAGCCGATGCCGCGACCGTCCGGCAGCATCATGTCAAGGAGGATCAGGTCGAACCCGGCGCCGCCCAGCGCATCGCCTGCCGCATCCAGCCGCTTGACCCAGTCGACCGACTGGCCGTCTCCCGCGATCTGCTCGCGTATGGCGGCGCCAAGGGTCACGTCGTCCTCGATCAGCAGAATGCGCATGGCACGATGGGTTCCTGTCCGGTGTTCGCCTTATCGCCGGAATTGCTGACGTGAAACTGAAGCGATGCGTCGGGCTGCGTCAGGTTCGCGTCAGGCATGAAGGGCAATGTGCAGCCACGACAAACGAAGGAGATGTTTCATGCCCCGCATTTTTGTGCCTGCCCTTTTTGCACCCGCCGTGTTTGCTGTCGCTATCTTCGGCACTCTGCCGGCTTTTGCCGATGACAATGACTGCGGCAGCCCGATGTCGCAATGGCAACCGCGCGAAGCTGCCATAGAACACGTCAAGACATTCGGCATCGAAGCCAGCCGCGTGAAGGTCGATGACGGCTGTTACGAACTGCGCGGACGCGACATCGATGGCAATCGCGTCGAATTGAAACTTGATCCGGCAACCCTTGCGGTTGTCGAACTGGAAATCGAGTTTCGCCCCGGTGCTGATGCGGCGCGCTATCTTTCCGGTGCGCAGGCAATGTCGGGTGCGCCCGCTGTCCAGGCACCTGCTGCACAGGCGCCTGCCGCCAATCCGCTCTTCACCCCCGGCAGCAAGCCGAAGGTGAACGCCAACTGACATCGCGCATCAGCCGCGCCCGCCATCCCGCAATGAACCTCAGACATGTCGCTCGCAGGCCCGGTCGGGCTTGCCGCGACGCGTGTCCAACAGGAAAACGATCATGAAAAAGATCTTCGCCGCCCTCGTGGTGACGTCTGCCCTCACCATGCCCGCCGTGGCCTATGCCAAGCCGGTCACCTTTACCGTCGACATGAACCGCTATGGCGGCGACGGCGCCTACCTTGCTTTCTACGTCACAGACGCTTCCGGCGCCTATGCCGGTAGCCTCTGGATGGCTGGCGAAAAGTCGAAATATTACAAGCACCTGTCCGGCTGGTACCGCGCCTCTGCGGGAAACACAGCCGAAGTCGACGGGATCACCGGCGCCAGCGTCGGGCAGGGCAAGACGCTGGCCATCGAGCTTGATCTCCAGGACGCCCTGTTTGACGCCGGCTACACGCTGCATGTGGATGCGTCTGTCGAAGACATGCAGGACAGCCCGCGCGAAGTCTCCATCCCGCTGACGACCGACGGAGCCGGTCAGCCTGCCGCTGGCACAGTTTATATCAACTCCGTCACCTACGGCTTCTGATACAGGGACCTGTCATGTCACGCTTCCTGCATCGCTGGCCGGGTCTTTTCGCCGCGCTCCTAGTCTCGGTCATCGCCTTGAGCGGTGCCGCGCTCTCGGTATTTCCTGCGCTCGATCGCGTCACGGTACCGCAAGCACCGGCGGGGATGACTGTCGCCGAACTGGCGGCAAGCATTCAGGCCATCCATCCGGGCCTGACGGAAATCCGGCGGTCTCCGTCCGGCCGGATCACCGCATGGTGGGTCGATGGTGACGTTCAGGGCTACGGTCATGTCGATCCACAGACCGGGCAGGCCACGGCCAGCGCCGATCCCGATCCGGTCGAGCGCTGGCTGACCAACTTCCACCGCTCCCTGTTCCTCGACGATACCGGCCGCGTGATCACGGCTATTGGCGCCGCAATGATGCTGGTTCTGGCTGTCACCGGCGCGATGCTGGTGGCGCGGCGCGTCGGCGGTTTCCGGCGCTGGTTCACGCCGTTGAAAGGCCCGTTCTCCGGCCGGCTGCATGTGGAACTTGCGCGCGTCGCGGTTTTTGCGCTCGTCCTTTCGGCTACGACGGCTCTGTGGATGACAGCGGATAACTTTGAACTGGTCACGATCGATCTGGCCGATGCGGGCTTTGCCGAAGCCGCCGAAGGCGCGCAACTGCCTCTGGTGCAGATGCAGGCGCTCGTCGACCTGCCCCTTTCTGACTTGCGCAACCTGCAAATGCCGGATCCGACCTTTGCCGGCGACACCTTGCGGCTGGAAACAGCGACCGGTGCCGGTCATGTGGACCCGACGACCGGTGCGCTGATCGGCTGGGACGAGGCGGGCTTCGGCCAGCAAGTCTCCGAAACCATCTACATGCTTCACACCGGCCAAGGCGCGGCGGTGCTCGGCCTCGTCCTCGGTCTGATGGCGCTTGCCGTGCCGGTTATGGCTGCAACGGGTGCGCTGGTCTGGCTCGCCGGACAGCGCAGCCGCGTGCGCATCAGCGCCAACCAGCCGGTTGGAAAGGCCGAAACCATCCTGCTCGTCGGCAGCGAAGGCGGCAGCACCTGGGGATTTGCCGCCACGCTGCATGCGGCGCTGACGGCAACCGGCCAAAGCGTGCACACGGCACCGATGTCGGCCTTCGCACCGGAGCGTTACCGCGTGGCAAAGCGGATCATTGTGCTGGCCGCAACCTATGGCGATGGGGATGCGCCGTCTTCGGCCAACGGGTTCCTCGACCGTCTGGCCGCCATGGATCGCGTGCCCGATGCGCCGCTTGCGGTGCTTGGTTTTGGCGATCGCGGATATCCGACCTATTGCGCCTACGCCGATGCCGTCGTTGCAGCAGCGCAGTCAAAAGGTTGGCGCGAACTTCTGCCGCTCGATACGGTCGACCGCCAGTCGCCGCAGGATTTTGCGCGCTGGGGCAGGGCTCTGGGACAAGCGCTCGGCATCGACCTTGAACTTGTCCACCAGCCGGTTCTGCCTGCAACCGAACTTCTGACGCTGATCTCGCGCCGCGAATATGGCGTGGAAGTGCAGGCGCCAACGGTCATCCTGCGCTTTGCCTTGCCCGAGGTGACGGCGTGGCAGCGCCTGACCGGGGCCGGGTTTGCCCGGTTCGCTGCTGGTGACCTGATCGGCGTAGTGCCGGACGGCTCTCCGGTTACCCGGCTCTATTCCCTCGCGTCGGCGCGGCGCGACGGCTTTGTCGAAATCGTCGTCAAGAAACAGCCGGGCGGACTGTGCTCCGGCCAGCTCTATGCGTTGGACGTCGGGCAAGCTGTCCCGGCCTTTGTGCGACACAATCCGGGTTTTCAGCCCGGGCGTGGCCGCGCACCGCTGATCCTGATCGGCGCGGGCACCGGCATCGGCCCTTTGGCGGGGTTTGTCCGTGGCAATGGCCGGCAGCGGCCCATCCACCTCTTTTTCGGCATGCGCCATCCAGGCAGCGACTTTCTCTATGGCGACGAGATGCGACAATGGCAGGCCAGCGGGCATCTGGCGCTTCTCGTCACGGCGGTCTCGCGCCGAACACAGCCGCGTTATGTGCAGGATGCCCTGCGGGCCGAAGCCGCCGAACTGACCCGCCTGATCGGCGCCGGTGCCCGTGTCATGGTCTGCGGTGGTCGAGACATGGCCGCCGGGGTCCGGCAAGCGCTGGGCGACATCCTGGCACCTTCGGGCCTGACACCGGCAACACTCAAGGCGCAGGGGCGGTATCTTGAAGATGTCTACTGACATGATCCGCCATGCGCTGAACGGGCCGACCATGGGCACCCGGTGGTCTGCGCTGTTCTTTGCGCCTGCGGGGTTCGACCCTTCGCCTGTTCAGGCGGCGCTGCAGGCAGCGGTCGGCGAGGTCGACCAGCAGATGTCAACCTGGAAGCCGGACAGCGATCTGATGCGGCTCAACGCTGCGCCCGTCGATGTCTGGATCGTCGTGCCGCCGGCCCTGCGCGATGTCCTGAGCCTTGCAATCGCGATTGGCCGGGCGTCGGACGGGGCGTTCGATATCGCGATGGGCGATGCCGTCACCGCCTGGGGGTTCGGGCCTGAGGCTGCATCATCCGACCATATCCGCACTGCCATGGCGGCCAAACGCGTTCCGGCGCATCTTGCGCTTGAAATCAACGCGATCTCCGGCCTTGTCCGCAAGACAGCGCCGGTCACGCTCGATCTCAACGGCATCGCCAAGGGTCATGGCGTGGATCGTCTCGCCGAGACATTGCAGGACCACGGTTTCGACAATGGGCTTGTCGGCATCGACGGGGAGATGCGCGCTCTCGGACTTCGGCCGGACGGGCAACCCTGGACGATTGCCGTCGAGGCACCGGATGCCGCGCGCCGCGCGGCCCATTCCATTCTCACGCTTCACGATGCGGCGGTGGCAACCTCGGGCGACTACCGCCACTTTGTCGATGTGCAGGGGCAACGGCTCTCCCACACCATGGACCCAAAGCGCGGCGCGCCGCTGGTTGGCACCCCGGCATCGGTCACCGTTGTCGCGCAAAGTTGTGCCTTGGCGGATGCCTGGGCGACAGCGCTCCTTGTGAAGGGGAGCGTCGAAGGCGCAAATTTGGCGCGCCAGCACCAACTCGACGTGCTTTTCATTGATCGTGTCAGCGACACGCTGCAGGAAACCCGTGTCGGACCGCTTTTTGAAACGTCACCCGATCTTCAACCCGCCTGATGGCAAAAGAGCCCGCAATGACACCGCTGTTTGAAGACCGCCTGAATGTTGCGCTCGTCGGCCTTGCGCTCGCCGGGCTGGCCTCGGGCCTCGTCCTGATGTTGCTCGGGAAGCCGGACCTTGCCGCGCTGGCCTGGACGGCGGGCGTTGTCCCCGTGCTCATCGCGCTCTGCGTCGAGATCGTCAAAAGCCTCCGGCGCGGGGAAGTCGGGCTCGACATCGTGGCTGCGCTGTCGATGTCGGCCGCCCTCATCTTCGGGGAGACGCTGGCTGCGGCCGTGGTCGCGCTCATGTATTCGGGCGGTACCTTCCTCGAGAGTTTCGCGCAGGGTCGCGCGCGGCGCGAGATGAGCGATCTTCTGTCTCGCGTGCCCCGGACCGCCACGCGGCATCGCAATGGCGCCCTGGATGAAGTCCCGCTCGACGACATCGTGCCGGGCGATCTG
>JBGSWL010000085.1:0-27674 GCA_041752455.1 Roseitalea sp.
AACGGCACCGCATCGCGTGCCGTGTCAGCAGCTGACGCGCGCACGCTGCCGGGCAAGGCATCCGGCGAAAGGCGGTAGAGCACAAGGCCGGCCAGCGCCGCGGCCAGGATGATCACCGGGAACGGAACCCGCACAAAGAAGATCGCGACAAAGGCCAGCGCCGCAACCACAACCATCACCGGTGCGCCGAGCGCGCGGCCGGCCACCTTCATCAGCGCCTGCAGCACCACCGCCATGACGGCGGCCTTCAGCCCGTAGAGCACGCCCGCCAAGACCGGCACATCGCCATAGGCCACATAGACCGCCGAAAGGGCGAGCATCATGAAAAGGCCGGGCAGGATGAATAACATCCCGGCGATCAGCCCGCCGCGCACGCCGTGCAGCAGCCAGCCGGCGTAAGTGGCCAGCTGCATCGCTTCCGGCCCCGGCAGCAACATGCAGAAATTCAGCGCATGCAGGAACTGGTTCTCGGAAAGCCACTTCTTCTCGTCGACCAGCACCCGGTGCATCACCGCGATCTGCGCCGCCGGCCCGCCGAACGACAACAGCCCGATCCGCGCAAAGGCGGCGGTGGCTTCGGAAAGGGGAACGGGGGGAACACCTTCTGCCATGGACCCGGCGCTCATTGCGATCTCCCTGCGCTGTCTGCCGCGTGTGTTGTCCAGCCTGCATCGACCATCGCTTCAAAGCCTCCGACCACATAGAGGCACGCGATGTCTTCGTCACACAGAAATCCGCACACGGCCTGACTGACCTCATGGCCGTGAACGCAAAAGACAACAACCGTGTGACCGGCAAATTCTCCGGCCCAGTCTGCGGCCCGGAAAAGATGCCGCCAGACAGCCCCTTCAGCCATGCGCCCGGAACGGGCCAGCGCCGCCGGTTTTCGGACATCGACGAGCACGGGCGGCAAATCTGCCGCAAGGCGCTTGTCTATCGAAAGGCGCTTGCCTGCTTCAAAACGCTTGATCAGTTCGGACGGGGTGATGACACGGGACATGGTGACCTCCGCATGGAAAGCGAAGGCGGAACTTGGGCTTGCGCCTGCAACGGGGTGCCCGCCGCCGACCCCGTGGCGGGATTTGCCCAATCGCAGAAGCGTTTGGATAATGGGAAGGGGCGGCAGGTGTCGCCGAAGTACCGAAGGACAGCAAACAGTTAAACGCAGAGGTGGCGGTGGGTTTGGCAAGGAGGGAGAGCTGGGGCCGGGAGGGGACCGACCGCTTTTGTAATGTGACAGACCGAAACGGACATTCGAAAGGGCTTGTTTGCATCGACGCATTCGGAACAAACCTGACGCCCGTTGCTCTGATCCACGGAGCCTCTGCTACTACTATCCTTGTATACGGCCATCAGTCATTTTTCGCCAAATCTGCTGCCAAACCAAGCCATATCTCAAAAAATAAAACCATGGCTTGAATTTTTTGCGCTTTGCCTTCAATATTGCCGCCAAGCGCAGGAATTTGAGATTTCTTTATGTCGGACCGACCTTCTATAGCAAAAAGAACGCCTACATTGTATATCAGCGGCTTGTTTGTCGAAAATCTCTTTGGATTTTATACATATGATCAAAAGGTCAAGCCATCGTCCGACGAAAGGTCGGAGCGACTGATATTAATTTACGGCGACAATGGCTCTGGAAAGACAACAATTGTTAGATTGATTTATCATTTGTTGTCTCGATCCTCTCAGCGCGGACATCGGACCTTTATAGCTAGAACCCGATTTAAAAAGTTTGGCCTATATTTTTCAGACGGGAGAACGCTGACAGTTAGAAAGCTCGAAGATACAGGTGTTGGAAGCTATGTTTTGTCAATCAGTCGCGAAGACGAGATTCTTCAACAGATTGAAGTTGGAGTAACCAAAGACGACACTGAAATCACCGTTAAAAACAAGGATTTAGATGACAAGGAACTAAGAGCGTTTTTCGATGAATTGTTTCCAGAAGATATTGAATGCTATCTGCTCTCAGATAACAGAGAATTTAGCAGCGACCAAATAATTGAAGAAAACGCCCGTCGGGAGAATTTAATTCGCGCTAGAAGTCACGATTTTATCCTAGATGTGGGTGATTTAATTCGAAGGCAGTCCTCGGCGATTGATGAAGCAACCCGGCAATTGCGTCAGTCGGTAGAAAGGGCGGAGAGCTGGATAAAAACGCAAACTCTTGAGGCACGTAGCGCCAACGACGCGTCGGTGTCAGATATATACACAGACTTAATAAGACGACTTGGTATAGATGGTACTCCGCATACCAACAAGCCCACTTCATTGAGAAAACATATTTTAGATCGAGTTCGTTCTCTTGCGCAATCCACAAAAGAGCTCTCCACACTTGGCTTGGCGAGCGACGTCCCAGAAGTAGCACTTATCGACGCAATCAACAGCGCCAACGAACAGAGCATATCCACGATAACGCAGATACTTGAGCCATACTTCGATAGCGTTCAGGCCCGCATATTAGGCCTAGGTGAGATGGCCAACCGTCTAAACACCTTTGTTTCGACGATAAACCAATTCTATAAAAACAAGATTGTCAAGATTGATGCCGTGTCTGGGATTCAGATTATGACCAAAGCTGGAGATCGGATCCCTGTAGAGGTGCTATCTTCTGGAGAAAAACATCTGCTAATGATGATGTGCAATATATTAGTTGGCACGAGCCAAAAAAGCTTATTTTTAGTTGATGAGCCGGAACTTTCTCTTAACGTTAAATGGCAAAGAAGTTTGGTCGATGCGCTACTGGATTTGTCTTCAGGCAGTGCCATTCAATTTTTTATGGCAACGCATTCAATAGAACTCTTGGCAAAGCACAAACACTCAACTCTACGCCTACAAAACATTTCCACTTGAGTGTCTGATGTATCGAAGAGAGATTATAGAGCTGATTGTGCTGTACGAGTTCGAGCCGGAACTCAAAATCCTATGGGTCGAAGGACCATCTGACGGAGCTTTCTGGGATTGGTATTTGTCCAATAACGATGTGACTGATGTCGGCATTCAGTCAATTGATCTAGTAAACGTTCCTAGCGAGGTGTTGAGCAAATATGGCTTAACACCAAGCAACAAAAATCGAGCCATTGCTACAGCTCTTGAATTGGAGGAAGGCCTTAGTGGTGCTGGCAATCACGCAAATCTTCTGTTTGTGCTAGACTTGGACTTTGATCAATTTTCCGGACGGCAAATTAAAGGGAAATTCATAGTTTATACCGACTTCACGTCAATTGAAATGTACTTTTTTAATTCATCAGCCCTGGAAAATATTATTAAACTTGCGACGAATAATCCGGGCAGATCAGTTGAAGAACTTATGAAGGGGTTGGCAGTCGTTGGGAGCGAATTGTTCTGGATCCGCGCTGCGAATGAAATTTTGGGGTGGAATATGACGCTGCCAAATCCAGAAAAACTGCTCTCAGAAGAAAATTATGCGATGAAGTTTGATGTAAAAACTTATTGTCAAAGATTACTCCAGTCTAACGGTAGATCCAAAGATGCTGAAGAATTTGAAAAGAGGTTGGCCTCTCTGAGAAAGAGCAACGTAACGGACACTCGCCTTACAATCCGGGGACATGATTTTGTTGATCTTTTGGCGTGGACCCTGAGAAGGGAACTTAAGACAAAAGCAGTCGGAAAAAATAGCGAATTTCTCGCGATATTGGTGCGCATGACTGCCGATATCGACATCTTGGCTGATTACTCCCTTTTTGAAAGAGTGAAAGCGGAATTTTGTCCAGTTTATTAGATTTTGAACGACCTAGCATTTCAATTAGACTTAGATTTTTGAAATGACTGCTTACATCTTTTGTGGAGCAAATAGATCGAGACTGCCGCAAACGACCGTTCCCCGCCCTTTCTCTGCTTTCGAATTGGCCTAGCCAATGGCCCCTTTCGGGACATCAAATTTGGAGCACAAATGACTGGCCTGAGGGCGCATAGCCCCACCCCCTCCCTTGCATCCGGCCCCGTTTTCCCCTACACGCGCCTCACCCGCGCAGACACCCTTGGAGGCAGCGCGGATGGTGGCGTTTGTCACCGGCGGTTCGCCGCTGCTCCTATCACAGCAATTCCAGCCGAAGTGGATACTGGTTCGGCGTTCGGCAATTGCGTCAACAAACAACGGGTTTGAGGCTTTGCCCTCTACCCGGCCTCGAAAGGAACTGCCATGAGCGAATCATACGTGCTCAAGGCCGAGGCGCGCGACCGGGTTGGTAAGGGGTCCTCCCGGGCATTGCGTCGTCAAGGTCTTATTCCGTCTGTCATCTATGGTGACAACCAGACGCCCCTGTCCATCGTGCTTTCGCGCAAGGACGTCACGCTGAAGCTGCATGCCGGCGGGTTTCTGACCCATGTCGGCGAGATCGACGTCGATGGCACCAGGCACTCCGTGCTGGCCAAGGACTACCAGCTCGACGTGGTCAAGGACACCCTGATGCATGTCGACTTCCTGCGCGTCAGCGAAGGTTCGGTCGTCACCGTGGAAGTGCCCGTGCACTTTGAAAACCAGGAAACCTGCCCGGGCATCAAGCTCGGCGGTTCGCTGAACATCGTGCGCCACGAAGTGGAAGTGACCTGCCCGGCCAACGCCATTCCGGAAAGCTTCACCATCGATCTGGCCAACGCCCAGCTCGGCGACGCGCTCAAGATCTCGTCGGTCAAGCTGCCGGCGAACGTCAAGCCGGTGATCTCCGACCGCGACTTCACCATTGCAACGATCGTGCCTCCGGGCGGCGGCGTCGCTGCGGCCGAAGACGCAGCGGCCTGATCGCAAGCGCAAACGCCGGGAGGCCCCCGATGCATGTCATCGTCGGACTGGGCAATCCCGGCGGCAAATATGCCAACAACCGGCACAATGTCGGCTTCATGGCGGCGGACGCGATTGTCCGCCGCCATTTTGCGTCTTTCGCGCCCTGGCAGAAGAAGTTCTCCGCCGAGGTGACGCAGGGGCAGATCGGCGAGACCAAGGTGCTCGTCGTCAAGCCGCAGACCTTCATGAACAAATCGGGCCAGTCCGTTGGCGAGGTGCTGCGCTGGCACAAGCTGACGCTTGCCGACCTCACCGTGTTTTACGATGAACTCGACCTTGCCCCGGGCAAGCTGCGTGTGAAGACCGGCGGCGGCGCCGGCGGCCACAACGGCATCCGCTCGATCGATGGCCATTGCGGCAATGGATACCGACGCGTGCGCATCGGCATCGGCCATCCGGGCGACAAGGAGCGCGTGCACGGCCATGTGCTCGGCGATTTTGCCAAAGCTGACGGGCAATGGCTGGACCCGCTGCTGGAGGCGATTGCCGACAATGCCGGGATGGTCATCACCGGCGACGAGGCCGGCTTCATGAACAAGATCGCGCTCGCCACCAAGGGCAAGGCCGGCGCGCCGGACAAGCCCGAGCCGAAAGGCCAGAGCCATATCCGCCAGGCGCGGCCCGGTGGCAACGGACCGGCCAAGCCGGAGCCGACCGGCCCGATGGCCGCGATGCTGAAGCGGCTGCTGGGGAAGTAAATCGGCGATGGCAGGCGCCTTCCGGCACTTGCCTTGACCACGCAACGCCGCTCGGCCATAGCGGGCGCATCAATTCACTCAGGATATCCTTCCCATGGGTTTCAAATGCGGCATCGTCGGCTTGCCCAATGTCGGCAAATCGACGCTTTTCAACGCGCTGACAAAGACGGCGGCGGCGCAGGCGGCCAACTATCCGTTCTGCACCATCGAGCCGAACACCGGCGAAGTGGCGGTGCCTGATGTGCGCCTCGCCGAGATCGCGCGGATCGGCAATTCCAGGGAAATCGTGCCGACCCGCATCTCGTTCGTCGATATTGCGGGCCTTGTGCGCGGCGCCTCCAAGGGCGAAGGGCTCGGCAACCAGTTCCTCGCCAATATCCGCGAAGTGGACGCCGTGGTGCATGTGCTGCGCTGCTTCGAAGACGATGACATCACCCATGTGGAAGGCCGCATCGACCCGGTGTCGGACGCTGACACGGTCGAGACCGAGCTGATGCTGTCGGATCTCGAAAGCCTGGAGCGGCGCATCGTGCAGGTGCGCAAGAAGGCCGCCGGAAAGGACAAGGAAGCCTCCGCCGCCCTGCCCGTGATGGAACAGGCGCTGGCGCTGCTGATCGACGCCAAACCCGTGCGCGTCATGCTGGCCGGCCTTCCGGCCGACGAACTCGCCATCCTCCAGGGCCTCAATCTTTTGACCTCCAAGCCGGTGCTGTATGTCTGCAATGTCGCCGAAAGCGATGCGGCGACAGGTAACGAGCACACCGCTGCGGTGGCTGAAATGGCCAAGACGCAAGGCGCAAGCGCGGTGACGATCTCGGCGGCCATCGAGTCGGAGATCGCACAACTGGATGCGGCAGAATCGGCGGAATTTCTCGAAACGCTTGGCCTTGAAGAGCCCGGCCTCGACCGGCTGATCCGCGAAGGCTACAAGCTGCTCGACCTGATCACCTTCTTCACGGTCGGGCCGAAAGAGGCCCGCGCATGGACCGTGCTGAAAGGTGCGCGCGCGCCGCAGGCTGCTGGCGTCATCCATACGGACTTCGAGAAGGGCTTCATCCGCGCCCAGACGATTGCCTATGACGACTTCGTCACGCTGGGCGGGGAAGCGGCGGCCAAAGAAGCCGGCAAGGCACGCGACGAAGGCAAGGAATACATCGTCCACGACGGCGACATCATGCTCTTCAAGTTCAACGTGTGAGATCAGGGCCGCAAAAGAGCCTTTTCGCATGACGGTGACGACGCCGATGATCGCCATCCTTGTCCTCGCCGTCATCATGATCGCGATGCTGTTCAACATGCGCCGCAACGGGCGCGTGAAAACGAATGGCGAACTGGCCCGTGCCGCATTGGTCATTGTGGCTGCGGCAGCCGCATTGATTTATTTCGAGGCGCGAGAAGAACGCCATGCACGGGCGCTGCTCGCTTCCATGTTCGACATCGGGCCGGACGAGGCGGCGCTGGCGTTCAAGCGCGGGCAATACAAGGGACGCCGGTTCCAGGAGATCGAAGCGGTCTATCGGCTCGATGGTGCGGGACTACCGGACGTTTCACTTGCAGGCGCAAAGTTCCGCTTCTGGAAGACAAACAAGGTGTCCGACTTTCGCGCATGGATGATTGACGACTTCAAGATCAGTCCCGGTGCGCTGGCCTGGCAGAATCTGCCACGTGCCCGCGACGAGCAGCGGCTTTTCCCCGAACGCGGACATCTTTCGCGCGCCATGACGCCTAGTGAGGCGGACATCAGCGGCGCATGGCTGTGCGCCTTCGTTGCCGTTGACGACGCATCGGCGATAAAGGGCGCACCTCAGAACGTGTTGCCATGCCACGCGGTAACCGTGCCGGCCCCGTCGGGCATCACCATTCTGGCGTTGGCCAACAGAACCGACAGCACCCTGCATGTGCTGATCGACTGAACCGCACCGGGCTCAATTCACCTTGTAGCGGAACTGGACGCCGAGAACGCTGGAAAGATGGTCGCGCATGTCCGGCTGCTTTTCGCGATAACTTCGGCGCCACCATTTGGGTTTCACGTTGGAAATCTCGCCCATGGAAAGATGGTAGGCCAGCAACGGCCCCAACAGGGAATAACTGACCTTTGTCTGCTGGAAGACTGGCGCCAGCGCACCGGCTTCCGTCCGCTCGTAGAAAGCAATGCGCCAGGGTTCGATGAGCGTCGAGATGAACAGGGCGCTCTCGTTGAAATCCAGATTGTCACGGTCGAGATAAGCGGCAAAGCGGGGTGCAACCAGCTTGTCGGCCGTGGCCTCGATCGAATTGATGCAGACGCCGCGCGCCTCGGCCGCTGCGAGCGCCGCGGCAACAGTGCCGGGCTGCGTTCTCTTCCACTCTTCGTTGGGCATGGAGATCAGCCGCTTGGCGCAGGACGGAGCACGCGCGAGGTGATGCACCAGAATGTCAGCGTCCGGGGCCGGAGCGGTCTGCCCCCGCGGCACGCGTCCGGTGGCAAAGGCCTTGACGCGGCCCGACAACAGAAGGTCGAGACAGGTCTCGTCGCAGTAGTCGGTCTGTCCCCTCCCGCGAAACACCACAAGCGTCTCGTCGGTGGCAAGTGGCGCCACCTGCGTGGCAATGTCACCGTTTCGAAGCGCGCGCACATCCTGCGTCACGATGAAGTTGTGCGCGAGCGGCACCAGCACCATCACCGAAAGGGCGCCGATGAAAGACAAAGGGACACCGTTCGAAACACGGAAGAGAAAAATGCGCCAGATCAGATAGGCGATCACGATAGCCATGCAGATCGTCGGAAATGGCAGCACAGCCAGCGCCAGCGGAATGCCGATGACCGAGATCATGCCGATCACAAAAATGATCGGAATGATGGGAACCGAAATCAGGCCGAGGATGGCCGCGGCCAGCGCGATCAACCCGAATGAGCGCGATCGTCGCCGTGGAGCAGCAGAGCTGGCCGAACGAAACATGCCTGACATCTCTTCGTTCATATCGCGGGCAAACCGTACAATCGGGAAAAGTATGGACGAAAAACTCGCAATATTTCCTGAATGAACACCGCCGCCCGGACGACACCCCTTCCCTGCATTCTGCGCGCTGACCGGAAACGCCGGTTCCTCTCGCCCTGGTCATCCTTCTCCTGATGCCGCTGGTCCGCTATAGCAACCGGGACGTTTCACCCCAATGAGAACGGGCCCGGCACGACATGATCCGCACCTTCCGACTTTCCGACGGTCGCCTCAGACCCACCGGTCCGCTGACTGCCGCTGCCGAAGATGTGCTTTGGGCAGATCTCCTGCATCCGACGCGGGAAGAAGAACTGCTGACCGAAGCCTGGCTCGGCACCGAGATTCCGACCCGCGAGGAGA
Source organism: Roseitalea sp. (assembly GCA_041752455.1). Lineage (GTDB taxonomy): Bacteria > Pseudomonadota > Alphaproteobacteria > Rhizobiales > Rhizobiaceae > JBGSWL01. The sequence goes on from JBGSWL010000085.1 coordinate 8,841, forward strand.
TGGAGGAGATCGAGATCTCCTCGCGGCTCTACAGCGAGGATGGCGCGCATTTCCTTACGGCCAATGTGCCGTCAATGATGGATGGCGACAAACCGGCGATGGCGCCGGTGACCTTCGTTCTGGCGCGCTCGCGTCTGGTGACCATCCGCTACAGTGAGCCGAAAGCATTTGCGAGCTTTCCGCTGCGCGCGGCCAAGGCGGACACGGGCTGCGCCGACGCCGAAACGGTCATGCTCGGCATCCTCGAAGACATCATAGATCGGCTGGCAGATATCCTCGAGAATGTGGGGCGTGAGATCATTGTGGTCTCTCACGGGATTTTCCACCCGCGGGAAAAGTCAGCCTCCAAGCGCGACAGCGGCTATCAGAAGACGCTGCGGGCGATCGGGCGCAAGGAAGAGGTGATTTCCAACATACAGGAGAGCCTTCTGACGCTGGAGCGGATGATGGGGTTCCTGACCACGATCACCTCGCACAAGTCCGCCACCGACCTTACGCGGGCAAGGGTCAAGACGATGGCGCGCGATGTGCAGTCGCTTTCCGTCCATGCCGGCTTTCTGGCCCAGAAGATCACCTTCCTGCTGGATGCGACGCTCGGCATGATCAACATCGAGCAGAACGCGATCATCAAGATCTTCTCGATTGCCGCGGTCGTGTTCCTGCCGCCGACGCTGATCGGCACGGTCTACGGCATGAACTTTGACCACATGCCAGAGCTCGCCTCGCCTTACGGATATCCGGTTGCGCTCGTTGCGATGGTGATTTCGGCGATCGCGCCCTACCTGTTTTTCAAGCAAAAGGGCTGGCTCTAGCCCCTCGCCCCATCTGGCAGCAGCGCCGGCAACAGTGTTAGGCTGGTACCATGGCGTTCGATTTCATCTTCATGCTGACGGCCGGTGACCGCACCATTCCCGATGCGCGCGAGCGGCTGGATGACGTACTGGCAGGCGGCGCGCGGCATATCGGCTTCAAGGACATCGGCCTGCCGTTCGAAGACCTGAAGGGTCTTGCAGCCGACATCCGGGCTGCGGGCGGGCGCGCCTATCTGGAAGTTGTCAGTCTGGACGAGGAAAGCGAGATCCGCTCGGCGCGCGCGGCGATCGATCTGGAGGTCGACTGCCTGCTTGGCGGCACCCGTGCCAGCGCGGTGGCGCCGCTGCTGCGCGCCCACCCGCTGCGCTATTTCCCGTTTCCCGGCGAAATCGTCAGCCATCCCAGCATTCTGAAGGGGACGATCGAGACGATTGCCGAAAGCGCGCGGCGCCTTGCTGATCTCGAGGCGGTGCATGGCCTTGATCTCCTTGCCTACCGGTTCGATGGCGATGTGCCGGCGTTGATGAAGGCGGTCTGCGCGGCATCGGCCAAGCCGGTGATCGTGGCAGGCTCGATCGACACCGAGGAGCGCATCATGGCGGTTGCCGAAGCGGGGGCTGCCGGGTTCACGGTCGGAACGGCGGCCTTCAAGGGGGCCTTTCCGGCCAGCGGCGAAGGCCTGATCGCGCAGGTCCAGTCGATCATGGCGATGACCGGCCGGGCAAGGCAACACTCACGCGCGCGCCGACGGATCGCGCTGGTTGCCCACAACAACCGCAAGGCCCAGCTTGTCGCCTGGATGCACCGGCATGCGCAAACGCTCGCGCGCCACGACATCGTCTGCACCGGCGGCACCGGGGCGCTGCTGGCCAAGGCCGAGCCTGCCCTTTCGATCCGCCGCCTGCAGCGCGGATCGCATGGTGGTGACCAACAGCTTGGCGCACTGGTTGCAACCGGGGAACTGGATGCCGTGATCTTCTTTGCCGACCCGCACGGGCCAGCGGCGCTCGACTTCGACCTTTTGGCGCTGATGCGGGTCGCGATCCAGCACGACATCCCGATCGCCTGCAGTCCGGCTGCGGCCGACCTGTTCGTCGCCGCGAGTTTGTAGCGCCTTCACACAAGCGTGTATGGACTTGGGCAAGGCCGGGGCTAGCGTCCCTGTCATGATGACGCAAACACATGTGCTGGTTGCCGCGGCGCTGCTGGCCGGTCCCGAGCGGCCGGCCCGGCAGAACATGGCGGTCATTGCCGGTGCGCTGTTTCCGGACCTGGCGATCTTTGCGCTCTACGGATGGTCGAAGCTTGCCGGTATCCCGGAGGACACCCTCTGGCGTGTGATCTACTTTTCCGAACCGGCACAGACGATCACCGCCTTCGGCAATTCGGCCCCGCTTTATGCCTTGCTGATGATCCTCGGCCTCGCGCTGGTGAAACGCGACGTGTCCCTGACCTACGCGACAGGACCGTCGGGCACCGGAACCGGCGTTGCCCACTATGTCAGCGCCGGTACGACGAATGTCGTCGTGCTGTTTTCACTGGCTGCGCTGACGCATCTGGCCGGAGATTTTCCCGTGCATGTGAACGATGCACACCGGCACCTGTGGCCGGTCAGCGACTGGCGGTTCGTTTCGCCGGTCAGCTATTGGGACCCGCGCCATCACGGCGGGACATTTGCGCTGATCGAGGCTGCGGCAGGTCTGGCGCTCGCCGTCGTTCTCTTTCGGCGCTTCCGTGCGCTATGGGTGCGCTCGGCGATGCTGATCCTGGCCTTGGCCTATGTGGCCGTGCCAGCCTACTTCGTCATCGTGCTGGGTGCCGGGTCCTGAGACCCGGCAGAAGCGGAAAGGTCAGGCCTTCTTGACGCTGCAGGTGTTGATGCCGAGCAGGGAGTAAGGCGGGCAGGTGCCGAGCGCTGCAGTGCCGAGCAAGACGACGCCGACGGCAAGCGCGACCCAGCCGAGGATGCCGGTGACGGTGCCCATGAAGAAGAGTGCGAGTGCAACGATTCCTACGAGGCCGCGAATTGCGCGGTCGGTGGTGCCGACATTGTTGGTGAACATGGTGGTGGTCCTTTCAGGTGAAGGGCGCCGTGCGCGCCTTGACCGTTTACATACCACGCCTGGCAACACAGGTCGGTGACGAAGTCACAGCATCTGGCAGGAAGACGGGTCAGTTCTCGCCGTTGGCGGCAAGCGCGCGCAACCGGTCAGGCGAGAGAACGCGGATGCGCCGTCGCTCGACCTCGACAAGGCCCCGCTCGCTCATGACTTCAAGCCTTCGGGACACCACTTCACGGGCGCTGCCGATGGCGGCGGCAATGTCTGCGTGGGAGGCTTCGATGATCCCATCCGGCCCCATGTTCTCGACGAGCCAGCGCGCGAGCCTGAACTCGACCTTCATGAACGCCACCATTTCCAGAAGCTGGGTCATTTCGCCAACGCGGTCGGCGAACGCCTTGAAGACGAAATTGCGGAAACTGGTTGATGTGCCGATCAGCTGGTTGAAAAGCGACCATGGAATGGCAACCGCCACAAGATCGGTTTCGGCGATCGCCTCGCCGGAATAGGTCTGCGAACCCAGAACGGCCAGGGTAGTCTGGAGGCAGGTTTGCCCCGGCTCGATGGAATAGAGCAGCAGTTCGCGCCCGGTGCGGCTGTTGAGATAGACATTGACCTTGCCGGCCAGCACCAGGAGGAACCCGTCCGGCCGGTCGCCCGGGCGGAACAACACGGTTCCCGCGGCGATATGGTGGGGCGTCAACGCGCCAAGTGCCGCCCCGGCTTGCGCATCAAACAGGTTCTCGAAGACACTTGCCTGAAGCCAATCTGTCGCCATCGGTTCCGGCCTATCCTTTCGCCCGCAATCAGTGACCGGGAAACGAGATCAGGGTCCGCACCGGAACGCCGAGCGCCTCGATCTTGGCCGCGCCGCCAAGATCCGGCAGGTTGATGACGAACACGGCAGCAACGACATCGGCGCCGATCTGCTGCAGCAACTTCACGGCGCCTTCGGCCGTACCGCCGGTCGCGATCAGGTCATCGACGAGGATCACCTTTTCGCCGGGTTGCATGGCATCCTTGTGCATTTCCATTTCATCGACGCCGTATTCGAGGCTGTAGGCGATGCGCACAGTCTCATGCGGAAGCTTGCCCTTCTTGCGGATCGGAACGAACCCGGACGACATCTGGTGCGCCATGGCGCCGCCAAGAATGAAACCGCGTGCCTCGATGCCCGCGATCTTGTCGATCTTCAGCCCGGCCCAGGGATGCACCAGTTCGTCGATCGCGCGGCGGAACGCACGCGCATCGCCAAGCATCGTCGTGATGTCGCGGAACAGGATACCGGGCTTCGGGTAATCCGGGATCGTGCGGATTGCCGACCGCAGCGTTTCGTCAAGCGTCATGTCGCGATAGCCCCTTTGTACCCGAACCCGGTCCGGCCGGACGGTAGCCGCAAGCGGCGAAACCGGCAAAAGAAAAAGGGCGCCGAGGCGCCCTTTTCAATTCGTGAACTGATCCGGCTCAGTGGTCGATACGCGACCAGACCTGCTTCTTGGAGAGGTAAAGGAAAGCGGCAAAGACCAGCATGAAGATCAGCACCTGGAAGCCGAGCTGCTTGCGGTTTTCGAGTGTCGGCTCAGCGGCCCACATCATGAAGGCTGCCACATCCTTCGACATCTGGTCGACGGTTGCCGGCGTGCCATCGTCATAGGTGACGAGGTCATCCAAGAGCGGAGGCCCCATCGCCAACGCCGGACCGGCATTGAAGTAGGGGTTGTAGTACTGGCCATCCGCGATCTCGAGGCCTTCCGGCACTTCATCCGTGTAGCCGGTCAACAGCGAGTAGATGTAGTCCGGACCGCCTTCGGCATACTGCGTGAAGATGTCGAAGACAAAGAGCGGGAAGCCGCGCTCGACACCACGGGCTTTCGCAAGCAGCGAAAAGTCCGGCGGGTAGGCGCCATTGTTGGCTGCCGTCGAAGCTTCGCGGTTCGGATATGGACCGGGAATGCGGTCAGCCATGGTTGCCGCACGCGTGAACATTTCGCCGTCGGCGTTCGGCCCGTCAGTCACTTCGTAACCGCGCTCGGCGATCAGTCCCTTGATCTGCTCATCGGAGAAGCCGAGGTCGGTCAGGTTGCGGAAGGCAACACGTTCCATCGAATGGCAAGCCGAACAGACCTCAACGTAAACCTTTAAGCCGCGTTGCAGCTGGCCGCGATCAAAGGTTCCGAACGGGCCGGCAAAGGACCAAGCCTGCTCGCGGGGTTTGTTGATCGGATAATGCGGCGTTGCGCCCTCTTCCGCTGCATAGGCAGCACCGGAAGCAATCAGCAGGCCGAGCAGCGCAGCAGCTGTTTTCTTGAATGTGGTCATGATCATCATGTCTGTCCCTGCAGCTGCCGTCAGGCCTTGTTGTCCGGTGCCGCATTGGCACCGACGGGCTGGACTGCGGCGCCGCTGACTTTGCGGGCCTTTTCGAGCACAGCCTCGGTGATGGAGTTTGGCACACGCCGCGGCTTTTCAACGAGACCGAGCACCGGCAGGATCACGAAGAAGAAGGCGAAGTAGAACAGCGTCGAGATCTGCGCCATAAGCGTGTAGGTGCCTTCCGCCGGCTTTGCGCCGAGCCAGCCGAGGAACACGGCATTGGCAACGAACAGCCAGAAGAACACCTTGTACCACGGACGGTAGACGGCCGAGCGCACCTTCGACGTGTCGAGCCACGGCATCAGGAACAGGACCGCGATCGACGCGAACATCGCAAGGACGCCGCCGAGCTTGGACGAGATCGGCCCGATGTCGAAGGTGATGGCGCGCAGGATCGCGTAGAACGGCAGGAAGTACCATTCCGGAACGATGTGCGCCGGGGTCACCAGCGGGTTTGCCGGGATGTAGTTGTCCGGATGGCCAAGATAGTTCGGCATGAAGAACACGAAGTAGGCGTAGATCGCGAGGAACACGACGACCGCGAACGCATCCTTGATGGTCGCATAGGGCGTGAACGGGATCGTGTCGGTCTTCGACTTGACTTCGACGCCGGTCGGGTTGGTCTGACCGGTCACGTGCAGTGCCCAGACGTGCAGAATGACGACGCCGGCAATCATGAACGGCAGCAGGTAGTGCAGCGAGAAGAAGCGGTTCAGGGTCGGATTGTCGACCGCGAAGCCACCGAGCAGCAGCTGCTGCACCGGTTCGCCGACAACCGGGAACGCGGTGAAGAAGCCGGTGATCACGGTTGCGCCCCAGAACGACATCTGGCCCCACGGCAGGACGTAACCCATGAACGCGGTCGCCATCATCAGGAAGAGGATGATGCAGCCGAGAATCCACAGCAGTTCGCGCGGCGCCTTGTAGGAGCCGTAATACATGCCGCGGAAGATGTGCAGGAAAACTGCGATGAAGAAGAACGATGCACCGTTCGAGTGCATGTAGCGCAGCAGCCAGCCGGAATTCACGTCTCGCATGATGTGCTCGACGCTGTCGAAGGCAACCGACGTGTCGGCGCGGTAATGCATGGCCAGCACGACGCCGGTCAGGATCTGGATGATCATCATGATCATCAGGATGCCGCCGAACGTGTAGGCGTAGTTCAAATTGCGCGGCACCGGGAAGGCGACGAACGAATCGTACATCAAGCGCGGCAGCGGCAGACGCTCGTCCAGCCACTTCTCGACGCCCGTGCTGGGCTGGTAGGTTCCGTGATGTTCAAGCTTGCTCATTGTTCAAAACGCCTCATGCCTGATCTGTACCAATGATGAGGGTGCCCTCACCGGCAAACACATAGGGTGGCAACGGAAGATTGGTTGCGGCAGGACCGCGCAGGATACGTCCGGCAAAATCGAACACCGAACCATGGCACGGGCAGAACCAACCGTCTGAATTGGTGTTCACGACCTTCGGGACGCAGCCAAGGTGCGTGCAGTTTGCGGAAACGACGACCCACTCGCCGGCATTGCCGAGCGAACCGGCAACGCCCGGTGTGCCGTCTGGCGTGACGCCGCTGACGCGGGTTTCGACCGGTGCCCAGTCCTTCATGTCGCCTTCGGTCAGCGCATTGGCTGTCGCCAGTTCTTCGGTCGTCAGACGGCGCACGAAATAGGGTTTGCCGCGCCAGGTGACGATGATCGCTGCGCCGGGTTCGACGGCGGAAATGTCCAGTTCGATCGGCTCGCCGGCCGCAAGGGTCTGCGCATCGGGGCGCATCTGGTCGATGAACGGCCAGATCGCGGCGCCAACGCCGACGACACCGAGCATGGCGGTGGCAACATGAATGAAATCGCGCCGGGTCGGCAGTTCGCCTTCGGGCTGGTGGGTCGCGTCGGTCACGTCAAAATCCTTTCGGTACCTTGGTCCGATAGCATAGGAGGCCCTGACGGACCTTGCTGCCGCGATGATCTATTCCCGGCCCCAACCTTTGTCCAGCCCGCACAAAGGCTTGAGGACACTTGGCCGCAGAGTTGGGCACAGGGTCGACAGAAGATCGGAGGTACGACTATTCCGCAGCTTCCGCCAACGGCAGGAAGCCGCCCGACTGGCGCTTCCACATCCGCGCGTAAAGACCGGTCTCGTCGCGCAGAAGCACCTCGTGGCTGCCCTCCTGAACGATCCGCCCGCCCTCGATGATGACCAGCCGGTCCATCGCAGCGATCGTCGAGAGACGGTGCGCGATGGCAACCACGGTCTTGCCTTCCATCAGCGAGAACAGGTTCTCCTGGATCGCTGCTTCGATCTCGGAATCAAGCGCCGAGGTTGCTTCATCCAGAATGAGCACCGGCGCATTCTTCAGCATCACGCGAGCAATCGCGACCCGCTGGCGCTGGCCGCCCGAAAGCTTGACGCCGCGTTCGCCGACATGGGCGTCGTAGCCGGTGCGGCCGCGCTGGTCGGACAGTCCGAGAATGAACTCGTGCGCATTGGCCTTGCGCGCAGCGGCCTCGATTTCCGCGTCGGTCGCGCCGGGCTGGCCGTAGGCGATGTTGGCGCGGATCGACCGGTGCATCAGGATCGGCTCCTGGCTGACGACGCCGAACTGGGCACGAAGGCTCTCCTGCGTAAGGTCGCGAATGTCGGTACCATCAAGCGTGATCGCCCCGCCGGTCACATCGAACAGCCGGAGGATCAGGTTCACGGTCGTCGTCTTGCCGGCGCCCGAGGGGCCGACAAGGCCGATCCGCTCACCCGGCTTGATGACAAGATCGAACCGGTCGATCACCGGCTTTGAACCGGAATAGGCGAAGGTGACCTTGTCGAAAGCGATGGCGCCCTTCGAGCGTTCTGCAACCTTGGCTGCCGGCCTGTCGGTCAACTGCAACGGTTGGGCAATCATCTCCATGGAGTTCTGGATGGTGCCGTAGTTGCGCAAGAGTCCGTTCAACTGCGTCATCAGGCGGCCGAGCAGCATGTTGAGGCGCAGGACCAGGCCGAGCGTGAAGGCAACCGAGCCGGCGCTGATGGCGCCCTTCAGCCACAGATCAAGCGACATGAAGGCGATGGCGCTCATCATGATGCCGCCGGTCACGGCGAGCGAAACCCGAACCCCGGTGATGCCGCGGGTGAAGCGGATCGTCGTCTGGCGGAAGGTTTCCATGCCGTCGCGCACATAAGCGTCGTCGCGGCTTTCCGAGCCGAACAGCTTCAAGGTCTGGATGTTGGTATAGTTGTCGACGATCCGCCCGTTGATCATCGACGAGGCTTCCGCCGCTTCCTTCGCGTTACGGCGGATGCGCGGCACGAAATGGCGGGCGAGCAATCCGAAAACACCAAGCCAGACGATGACGATCGCCGCCAGCCGCCAGTCGAGCGCGCCGATCAGGCCGATCGTCGTCACCGAATAGACCACGGTGAACCAGATCACCTGGAGCAGCGAGACCATGAAATCGCCGACCGCCTGGCCCGCCTGCCAGACCTTGGTGACGATGCGCCCGGCAAAATCGTTCTGGAACCAGCTGTAACTTTGCCGCGCCACATGCCGGTAGGCCTGCCAGCGCACCAGATTGAAGAAGCCCGGCACGAACGACTGTTCTTCGACCAGCGCATTCAACGTCACAATCATGGCACGGGCGACCAGAACGACCAGCAGCATGGTGAGAAGGGTCCAGCCATGCGTGTCCATCAGCCCTTGCCAACCGGCTGCCGGATCGGCTGTCGCCAGCATGTCGACGATGAGACCGACGAACCAGAACAGACCGGCTTCGACCAGCGCCGTCAGGCCGCCGAGCACCAGCATGGCGACAAAGGCCCAACGTGCCTGGCGCACATAGTGCCAGATGAAACCGAAGGCGGTCGTCGGCGGCAGGGCCGACTCGATCCGGTAAGGATCGATCCAGCGCTCGAACGCCTGATAGATCGGTGTCATGATGCCGGCGCCGGCAACCTTGTTGCTCATTGCGCCGCCACCGATGCGGCAACCGCGTCCATGCCGAGGAACCCGCCCGATTGGCGTGCCCAGAGTTGCGCGTAAAGCCCGTCGGAGTTGGAGAGTTCGGTGTGCGACCCGTCTTCGATGACGCGGCCTTTGTCCATGACGATCAGCCGGTCAAGGTTGGCAATGGTTGACAGGCGATGGGCAATAGCGATCACCGTCTTGCCGGCCATCAGCTCGTTGAGGCTTTCCTGGATCGCCGCTTCAACCTCGGAATCAAGCGCCGATGTCGCCTCGTCGAGGACAAGGATCGGCGCGTTTTTCAGGAAGACGCGGGCGATGGCGATGCGCTGGCGCTGGCCACCAGACAATTTGACACCGCGTTCACCGACATGGGCGTCATAGCCGGTGCGACCGTTCAAGTCGGCAAGGCCGACAATGTAGTCGTGTGCATTGGCGCGCTTGGCGGCGGCGATGATTTCCGCTTCCGTCGCATCGGGACGGCCATAGGCGATGTTGTCGCGCACGGACCGGTGCAGGAGCGATGTATCCTGCGTGACGACGCCGATCTGCGCGCGAAGGCTTTCCTGGCTGACGCCGGAAATATCCTGCCCGTCGATGCGGATCTGCCCGCCTTCGAGGTCGTAGAGGCGCAACAGCAGGTTGACGACCGTCGACTTGCCCGCACCGGACCGGCCGACAAGGCCGACCTTCTCGCCGGGACGGATCGCAAGGCTGAGATCCTCGATGACGCCGCCTTCCTTCCCGTAGTGAAAGCGAATCCGGTCGAACTCGATCAACCCGTTCGAAACGGTGACGGCCTTTGCATCCTTGTTGTCGGTGACCTTCTGCGGGCGGGCAATGGTGGTTGCCCCGTCCATGACGGTCCCGACATTTTCGAACAGTGATGCTGTTTCCCACATCACCCAAAGCGCCATGCCTTCAAGCCGCAGCACAAGTCCGATCGCGACTGCCACAGCACCAGCCGAGGCAAGACCTTGCGACCACGACCAGATGCCGATCCAGCCGACAGCAAAAAGCAGGACAGCGAGCAACAGATCGACCCCGATGTTCAGGAAACCGACCATGCGCATCTGCGGATGCACGGTATCGAGGAACTCCTTCATCGCATCGCGGGCATAGCCTTCCTCGCGCCGCGCATGGGCAAAAAGCTTGACCGTCATGATGTTGGTGTAGCTGTCGACGATGCGGCCGGTCATCGTCGAGCGCGCATGCGCCTGCTTTTCCGAAATCGCGCGCAGGCGCGGCAGGAAAATCCAGAGCAGAGCCACGTAGAAAACGATCCAGACGATGAAGGGAATCATCAGCCGCCAGTCGAGCGAGCCGACGAGGATCAGGGTCCCCGCAAAGTAGACGATCACATAGATGAAAACGTCGAGCAGCTTGGTCACGGTTTCACGCACCGCGAGCGCGGTCTGCATGACCTTGGTGGCGACCCGGCCTGCAAACTCGTCCTGATAAAAACCGTAGCTCTGGCCGAGCATGTAACGATGCGCCTTCCAGCGAATCGCCATCGGGAAATTGCCGAACAGCGTCTGGTGCATGACGATGGTGTGTATTGTCCCCAGCGCGGGCAGCAGGATCATCACCACAAAGCCCATCCAGACCAGCATGGTGAAGTTGTCGGAGACGAAATTCTCCGGATCGGCCTGCACCAACCAGTCGACGATGTTTCCGAGAAACCCGAAAAGCAGGACCTGCAATGCGGAAATCGACGCTGTCAGCGCCGAACTCAGCGCCAGCCACGGCCAGGCCGGGCGCGTATAGTGCCAGCAGAACGCGACCAGACCCGACGGCGGGCGCGGTTCCGTGCCCCCGGGAAAGGGATCGATCTGTTTTTCAAACCATGACAGCACGGTATTCAACATTTTGGCGCCTCTGCACGCTACATAGGGCAACACGATGACAGGAGAAAGCACACACCGCAGCGCAATGGGCCAGAATCCGCAGTCCCACCCGATCGAGATCGCCCTTTGTCAACCGGACATCGCTGGCAACACCGGGACAGTCCTGCGCACCGCCGCCTGCCTCGGCTTTCGCGTCCATGTGATTGCGCCAACCGGCTTTGACATGTCGGACCGGGCGCTGAAACGCGCCGGGATGGACTATCTCGCCATGGCGGCACTGGTGCGCCATGACACATTTGCGGCGTTTGACGCCTGGCGGCGATCGGAAGGTCTGGCTTTGACGCTGCTGACGACAAAGGCTGCAAAACCATGGTCGGACCATGATTTCCGTGCCCCTCAGGTGATCCTGTTCGGTTCCGAAAGCCGCGGCGTTGCCGATAGCGTGCACGAAAGGGCCGACAACCGGATCGTCATTCCGATGCAGCCGGAGGCCCGCTCGCTCAATCTTGCGGTGGCGGTCGGCATCTTTGCCGCCGAAGCGGTCAGGCAGAAGCAAGCGAACTGAGCCCGGTTTGCTTGCAAACAATTCGGCTCGATGGCAAACTTTGCCAATCACGGAGCAAGCCGATGGCGACGATGAATGTCTCACTTCCCGACCGCATGAAGCAATGGGTCGACCAGCAAGCCGGTTCCAGTCGCTATGCAAATGCCAGCGACTATGTCCGCGACCTGATACGCCGTGATCAGGAGCGTGCGGAGCAATTGGCAGCGCTGCAGGCGCTTGTCGATGAGGCGCGAAGCGAAGCGCCAGTCCGTGTTTCGATGAAGGACATCATGGCTGAAGCGCGCCAGAAGGCGCCCGGCCGGTGACATGGCTGCTGTCGCCTGCCGCGCGGCGCGACCTTGAAAGCATATTCTTTGACGGAATTGCCCGGTTCGGGCCGATTGCGGCGGAAGCCTATCTCATGGACCTAGAACAGGTCTTTGCCCTTCTGGCCGAACAGCCGCGCATGGCACGATTGCGAACCGAGTTCATTCCGCCGGTCCGGATCCATCCACACGGTGCCCACGTCCTCATCTTCGAGGAATCAGACGCCGGTATTGTCATCCTGCGTGTCCGGCATGGCCGCGAGAACTGGCTGGCCGATTTCTCCTGATGACTTGATGTCTGCGCGCATGTCTCGATGCGCAATGCCCGCTTCCATGTATTCGTCCGACACGACGTCAAAGCCGAGCTTTTCGTAGAACGGGATCGCCTGAACCTGGCTGGACAGGAAGAAGTGGCGACCCTGCGCATCCGGCGAGGCAGAAAGATCGTCCATCATGACCCGCATCAGAGCGGCACCGAGCCCGGTTCCGCGTGCCTCGCCAAGCACCGCCACGCGCTGGAACTTGAAGCGGTCGTCCTGCATGATGACACGCGCCGTGCCGAGCGCGCGGTCCGGTCCGAAGGCGATATAGTGAAGTGCTGCGCTGTCGAGGCCATCCCGCTCAAGGTCGGGATCGACGCCTTGTTCGCCAACGAAAACCACGTCGCGAATCGACAAGCACTGGGCAATGTCGCGCGACGTTTCGGCGCGCCGGATGGTCCAGCGTGTCGGCATGTGATGATCCTCCGGTCAATCGGCGTTGGGCAGCCGCCGCATGGTGAATTCTATGACATCGCCATCAAGGACGCGCCAGCTTTCAACCTGGGTCCAATACGCGGCTTTAGGGAACTGCGAGAACCATTCACGCGCTTTGGTACGGGCTTCAGGGCGCTTCAGGCGGTAGGTTTCCCGGACAAAACCGCCAGCACCGGCCTCGCGACCGGCGGAAATATGACGGTTGATCAGCGCACGCGGTGGTTTGGGCGGTGCCATCGTCCTTGTCCCTCAGTTGAACGATATCACAAATTGTGCGCGCGCCAACTGCGATTTCAAGCCCCGCCCAACCTGCCCTTGGCAAAGCGGGGCCAGCGCGTTACGCACTTTCATTGAGTGTGATCAGGGCTTGGCGAGGTTTTTCATGACGGAACGCCCGAACCTGCCGGCGGGGCTGCCAGCAGACATCGAAGACAAGAAGGCGAAGGCACGGGCGTGGTTCGAGCAATTGCGCGATCGCATCTGCACCGCCTTCGAGCAATTGGAGGAAGAGGTCACCGGCCCGTTCTCCGAATATGCGGCGGGCCATTTCGAGCGCACCGAATGGCAGCGCGAAGGCGGCACCGGCGGCGGCGGCGTGATGTCGATGATGTACGGCCGGGTCTTCGAGAAGGTCGGCGTGCATACATCGACCGTCCACGGTGAATTTTCGCCCGAGTTTCGCAAGCAGATACCGGGCGCCGAGGAAGACCCGCGCTATTGGGCTTCCGGCATTTCGCTGATTGCCCACCCGCAAAACCCGAATGTCCCTGCGGTGCACATGAACACGCGCATGGTCGTCACCACATCCTGGTGGCTCGGCGGCGGCGCCGACCTGACGCCGGTGCTCGATGCCCGCCGCACGCAGGACGACCCCGATTCGCAGGCATTCCACCGCTCGTTCGAACTGGCCTGCTCGCGCCATGCGGTGGCCGACTACCCGCGCTTCAAGACCTGGTGCGACGACTATTTCTTCCTGCCTCACCGCAACGAACACCGCGGCATCGGCGGCATATTTTACGACTGGCAGCATTCGCCGGACGAAAAGGGCGGTTGGGAAGCTGACTTCGCGCTGACGCAGGACGTCGGGCGGACGTTTGCAGTCGTCTATCCGCATCTGGTGCGCCGCAATTTCAACACCAACTGGACCGACGCGCAGCGCGAGGAGCAGCTTGTGCGCCGCGGCCGTTATGTGGAGTTCAACCTGCTCTATGACCGCGGCACGATCTTCGGCCTGAAGACCGGCGGCAATGTCGATTCGATCCTGTCATCGATGCCGCCGGCGGTGAAATGGCCGTAAGGTGCCAGCGCGTCAAAAGAGCTCGTTGGCATCCTCGCTCCGTCCGTCGAGAACGCGCATGACCTCAACCGCATCCGGCGCCAACCGGTAGACGAAGGCGAATGGCGTGCGGGCAATGGAATGGATTCGCACCTCGTCTTCATCGTCGAGGGGCCTACCGATATGCGGGTTTTCTGAAATCGCCAGACGCGCAGCGTGATAGTGTTTCTGTGCCGATTTCGATCCTGCTGGAAACACTGATCGGTAGTAGTGGCGCATCCATGTGACATCCGCTGCCGCTGTAGGCAGAAAACGCAACTTCACTGAGCGGACTTTCGAAGAAAAATGTCCGGCTCGGGTTCGGGAAGCTCATTTTCTGTATCCCACGAATCGACCCAAGCCGTCATTTTCTCTTCCGAGATGAAGATGCCCTTGTCAGCTTCGGCGACTGCCTCCAGAATCATCTTGCGCTGTGCCGCCTTCGCATCGAGCATCTTGCGGATCGCCCGCGTTGCCAGTTGCGATGCCGAGCGTTCTTCACGCCTTGCTTCGTCTTCCAGTGCACGCTTCAAGGTTTCGTCGATCCGCATTGTGAACGGTACGGTTCCCATTCTCAGTCCCTCCGATGACACTGTCTTTCATTGTCATACAATGTATCCGTCTTGAGCCCGGTTGACCATGGGTCTGAAACCGGCGGAGGTATCATCGGGTAAACCAAGGCTCCAACAATGCATCAACCGCTGCCACCATCGATGGAAGACCTGCTCGGGCGGTTTCCCCGCCAGGGACGCGTCGAATGGATCGGCATCCGCCCGCTTCGCCGCCAACCGCTGGTCGAATGCGCATCCGTTGCGGTGACGCTGTCCGGGCTTGAAGGCGACCACGCCCGGCCCGGCAAACGCGCCGTGACCCTGATCCAGGCCGAACATCTCCCCGTGATTGCAGCGCTTGCCGGAAAGGGCACGGTGTCCGCGTCGACGTTGCGGCGGAACATCGTCGTCTCCGGTATCAGCCTTGTCGCGTTGAAGGATCGGCGGTTTCGGATTGGTACGGTGATGTTTGAAGGAACCGGCCCGTGCGCGCCCTGTTCGCGCATGGAAGAGTTGCTGGGCTCCGGTGGTTACAATGCCATGCGCGGCCATGGCGGCATCACCGCCAGCGTCGTCGAGACGGGCCATATTGCGCTAGGCGACGCCGTTTCGGCTCTCTGACGGCAGCGACCCATTGCTGCCAAACTTCGCAGGCACCCTCGCCTTGACTGCCGGATGATCCGGCGGCGATGCAGGGAGGTTGCCATGAAGGAATACAAGTGCGGACGGCTTGTGCCGGGATGCGAATGGGAAACCCGGGCGGAAGGTGATGCGGAAATCATCCGCCGTGCGAGCGATCACATGCGCTCGGCGCACGAGGAAACCCATGTCAGGGAGAATCTGATCGGGGAAATCCGCAAGCGGATAACCGAGGTTCAGCCGTCAGCCTGACGGCGGGCTGACCGTTGCAAGAAGCGTCTCGCGGCTTTCGGTAAAGCCGGATGCAATCCACTTGGCCTCCATCTCCTTGAGGAGAGCGCCCATCGCCGGACCGGGCAAATGACCGAGTGCCGCCAGATCACTGCCCCTGACCGGAAAAACGGGGCGTGCCCAGCCGCGCGCAAACGCGACAACCGGGGCAACAGCCTCGATGTCATCCGGCTTGGAAGCGGCATGCATCAGCGCGCGGTCTGTGAGGGCCTGCGCCCCGTGCCGGTACAGCGATGCAGGCAGATCATCTCGGCTTGCCGAAAAAGGCGGCGCGTCAGCGGCAGCCAGCAAGCGGTCGCGAACAAGATTGGCAACCTTCAGCCGCGCCGACAGTGCTTCCAGCGGCTCAGGGCGCAGCGGCACGATCGCCAACAGCCGCAGCACCGGATCGGGCGCAACGCCAAGAGCCCGTTCCGCCGCAACAAGGCCGTGGATCGCGTCGATCCCCCATTTGTCGCTTTCCGGCAGGATCGCCGACAGGACACCGGCCTGGCGCATCCAGAGCAGGGCGCGCGCCGGATCGGGCGCAGCGAGCGTCTTGCGCAGTTCCGTCCAGATGCGCTCGGCGGAGAGTTGCGCCAGGCCGTCCTTCAGGCGGGCACAGGCTTTGAGCCCCTCGGCATCGGGCCGGCCATGGCCATACCAGGCAAAGAACCGGAAGAAGCGCAGGATGCGCAGATAGTCCTCAGTGATACGATCCTCCGGCGCGCCGATGAAGCGCACCAACCGCGCTTCGATATCGGCACGCCCGCCGACCAGGTCGTGGATCGTCCCGTCAGCATCGCAGTAGAGCGCATTGATGGTGAAGTCGCGCCGATGCGCATCGGCCACCCAGTCGCGCCCGAACTCGACGACAGCGCGCCGACCGTCGGTCGCGACATCCTTGCGCAGCGTCGTCACCTCAAAGCCGCGACCGTCGGCAACCGCCGTGACCGTGCCATGCTCGATGCCGGTCGGCACGGCGCGAAGACCTGCCGCCTCAAGCCGCCGCACGGTCTCGACCGGAAGGCAGGTTGTCGCGATGTCGATGTCCGTCACCGGTTGACCGATCAGCGTGTTGCGGATCGCCCCGCCATTGATCCGGGCTTCCTCGCCATCTGCCGAAAGCACGGCAAGGATCTGCTGCACGAGCGGATCGACCAGCCAGTCGGCAGAAATGATACCGGCGCTCACGGGTAGAGCCCTTCCGACATCGACCGGATGATCCCGGCGGTGACGCCCCAGATCAGCCAGTCCTGATAGGTGATGACGTGGAAATGCCGTTCGGCACCGTTCCAGACCCGGCTCGAACGCTGATAGTTGGTCCGATCAACGAGATGGCCGAGCGGAACATGAAAGATCGCGGCGACCTCTTCGGGATTGGCAACCATCACCGGATCGCCGGATATCACCGCCAACACCGGATGGATGCGGTAGCCGGACCCTGACAGATATGCCGGCAATTGCCCGACGATTTCCACGTGGCGCGCGGCGATACCGGTCTCCTCGGTGCATTCGCGCAGTGCCGCATCGGCAATGGTGGCATCATCCGGGTCGATCCGCCCGCCGGGAAAAGCCACCTGCCCCGCATGGGCACGAAGGTGCAGCGTGCGCTGCGTCAGCAGAACTTGTGCCAAACCATCAACCGCCGAAACGCCGATCAACACCGCCGCTTCCCGCGTTGCATTGGCCCGCAACACATCTTCGGTTCCGGGGTTGAAGTGGAAATCGCCGGTCTCCGGCCCATGTATGTCGGCGCGCGCAGACCGCACGGCAAAGTCCTCGACCGTCAGTTCAGGGGGCGAAAAAGGCATCGCGATGCTGGCGGTCATGACGGGCTATCCGGATCCAGCGTCTCGTCAAAAGGTGCGACGGCAAACTCGGCACCGCCGGAGCGGACAGACAGATGTTGGCTCCCGTCGATCGTGACCGGCCGGGCCAGCGCCAGCAATTGGTGCGTGACGGCACGGGTGAGCAGCGCCTCAAGACGCCCGCGCACCAGGACATAGGGTTTGACGCCGCCGGTCGCCGGTTCGATGGCAAAGCGCAGCGGATGGTCGGGGCCGATCACGACGACCTCGCCGGTTTTGGTGCGCAGTGTCAGTTCAGGCTCGGCTTCGGTGCCGCCCGCGTGCAGCTCGACGCCCAGCAGCGGCGCATCCTGAACCCGGATCGCCAGTTTCTCACCCGGCGTGACAAGATAGGTCTGGCCGTCATCATCGCGCCGCAGGACTGAAGAGAACAACTGCACAAGCGGTTCGCGGCCGATCGGCGTGCCCATGTAGTACCAGGTGCCATCGGCACGGATTTCCATGTCGATGGCGCCGCAATCAGGCGGGTTCCATTTGTCGACCGGCGCGGGCCCGCGCCCATGGTCGGCCGCGCGACGCACCAGCGCTTCCAGCGCGCTGACGCTGTTTTCGAACGGTCCGGCCTTGTTGTCGCCGTGATCGGCCATTCATTCTCGCTCTTCAAATTCAAACGGCCTGTGCACTCACGAAATAGTCAGGCTCGCCGCACTTGTCAGCACCCCGGCATGATTTACCTTCGAAGAGTGCCATCTTGAAGCGGGAGTACCCTTATGAGCGTTCACGTCACGACCGAGCAACCCTCCGAAGCCGAGATCGTGGCGCAGGCCGAGCGCGCCTTGCAGGATCTCGCAACCATCCGCACCGAGATCGCGCGGGTCATTTTCGGTCAGGCATCGGTCGTCGAGAACACCATCGTCTCCATCATGTCGGGCGGTCATGCGTTGCTGGTCGGCGTTCCGGGTCTCGCCAAGACCAAGCTCGTCGACACGCTCGGCACCGTGCTTGGCCTCCAGTCCGGCCGTGTCCAGTTCACACCCGACCTGATGCCCGCCGATATTCTCGGCTCCGAAGTGCTGGAACAGGGCGAGGATGGCCGCCGCCATTTCCGCTTCATCAAGGGACCGATCTTTGCTCAGCTTCTGATGGCCGACGAAATCAACCGCGCCAGCCCGCGCACCCAGTCGGCACTGCTGCAGGCGATGCAGGAATACCATGTGACGGTCGCCGGTCAGCACTATGACCTGCCGGCGCCGTTCCATGTGCTGGCAACCCAGAACCCGCTGGAGCAGGAAGGCACCTATCCGCTGCCCGAAGCCCAGCTCGACCGGTTCCTGATGCAGGTGGACATCACCTATCCTGAACTCGATGCCGAGCGCCGAATCCTGCTGGAGACGACCGGCGCAGCGCAGGCGCGCGCCAACCCGGTAATCACCGCAGCGCGGCTGCAGGAAATGCAGGCGCTGGTGCGCCGCATGCCGGTGCCGGAAAGCGTTGTTGATGCGATCCTCAAGCTGGTGCGCGCCGCACGCCCCGGCGGCGGGTCGCAGACGACAGACCGTAACGTCGCCTGGGGCC
>JBGSWL010000086.1:0-10339 GCA_041752455.1 Roseitalea sp.
CGCCCGTCATAGCGCGGCGGGCGGCCCTCGGCGCGCGCGGTTTCGCGCATGGCTTCAAGTTCCTGCGGCGTTGCATAGCAATGATAGGCCTGACCGATGGCGAGCAGCTGTTCGGCGACCTCGCGGTGGCGCTCGGCGCGGGCGAACTGCGAAATCGGATCGCCATCCCAGTTCAGGCCAAGCCAGGACAGGCCGTCGATGATGGCATCGACTGCAGCGTCGGTCGACCGTTCACGGTCGGTATCCTCGATCCGCAGCAGCATCTTGCCGCCCGTGTGGCGGGCGTAAAGCCAATTGAACAGCGCGGTTCGCGCACCACCAATGTGCAGGTAGCCGGTTGGTGAAGGGGCAAAGCGGGTGACGACACCGTCGTTCATCTCGGGCTCCGGGGCATGCATTGCGGGTTTTGGGTATGGGTGCGAAGGCTGCGCCTTGCTAGCACATGAAGGCCAACTTGCAAGCGATGCGCACCCGTGCACAAATGATGGCGGGTTGAGACAAGGGGCAGACCGCAACCGGGTGGGACAGGTTGCGGCAGGTGGCCAAGGACACGGTATCGCAGGACGTCGGCGGCAAGGCTGTCGACGAGCGCATTGCCTTCGCCTATTTGCCGCTGGCGCCTATTGGCGACGCCGCGGTCCTTGGGGATCTGTTGGCGCCGGAAGCCAAAGACGACTCAGCAGCCCTTGCACCTGTCAAACCGGCGCGACGTTCTGTTGCACGCTTTGCGCGTTGGCCCGGTCGCAGCGACCTATGGGCACTTGCGCCACGCCTTCAAACACGAATTGCCGGTGCGCTCGAGGAAGAGGTTGCGTTTGGCACACCCTTCCTGATGCTGCCGGTACTTTTGATGGCCGGCGCCGTCATCTATTTCAGCTTGGCCACCGAGCCGATGGCGCAGACCATTCCGCTTGGCGTTTCGGTGCTGTTTGTTTTGTGGCGCGCCGCCATGCGCCACTCTGTCACTGCGGGCCGGATCACTGTCGTGCCACTGGTCGTGGTTTTCGGGATGGGTGTTGCACAATGGCATACCTTCCGCATTGCAACCCCGATGCTAGGCTCGGAGGTGACGACCCGGCTGACCGGGATCGTCGAACGGGTGGAGTTGCGGCCCGACGGGTCGGCCCGCCTGACGGTCACGGTCGAAAAAACCGAGCGGCCGACGCTTCGCTTCGGGCCGGAAAGGGTGCGTGCGACGGTTCGCCGGTTCGATCCGTCAGCGGTTGTCGGGGCGCAAGTCTCGGGGCTGGTGCGTCTGCAGCCGCCATCGGGTCCGGCGCGCCACGCTTGCGCTTTTCCCGGTACAGGCCAGCCTTCGATCCGGGCGAAAACAGGCGGCACTGGTCGCTTTTGCGGTCACCACGGGTTATTTGTTTCTGGCCGGCGCCAGCATTCCGACGCAGCGCTCCTATGTGATGCTTGGGGTGATGCTTCTGGCGCTCAACTTCGACCGCGCCGCATTCACCAAGCGCAACATTGCTCTCGCGGCGCTCGGCGTGACGCTGCTGGCGCCCGATGCGGTGAGTGGTCCCGGCTTCCAGATGTCGTTTGCCGCGACACTGGCGCTGATTGCGGTCTATGATCTATGGAGCCGCAGGCGACGGCGAGGCGGGCCTGACCCCGACCGCGCCAAGCGATCATCGTGGATCAAGGCGCCCCTGGCCTTCATGGCGGGACTTGCGGCCACATCACTGATTGCCGGGACAGCCACGGGCTTGTTTTCCGCCTACCACTTTCACCGCGTATCGGTTCTGGGATTGCCTGCGAACCTTGCCGCCATGCCGATCGTCTCGTTCGTCACCATGCCCGCCGCGCTCGCCGGAACGCTGGCTGCGCCATTCGGTCTCGATGCGCCGTTCTTCCGGTTGATGGCGGCAAGCCTTCATGAAGTGATCCGGATTGCCGACTGGATTGCCAAGGCATCACCAGACGGTCTGATTGGCGCCATCGGTGTCCCTGCGCTGTTTTTGTCGACGGCTGCGCTGTTGGTTTTCTGCCTGATGCGCACCTGGCTGCGCTGGCTCTGCCTGCCGCTTCTTGCCGCCATCGGCCTGACCGGTTTCAGTGAACCTCGGCCACTGGCGGTGATTTCGGAAGACGCGCGGCTGGCTGCGATTGTTCAATCCAACGGAACGCTCGCCGTCAATCGTGCGCGGCCGAATGCTTTCGTGCTGGAGCAATGGCAGGCGGCCTATGCGGCGCGCACCGTGATCAAACCGGCAAAAACCGGAACATCGAACGGATTTCACTGCGACGCCAACATCTGTCGCGCACAATTGCAGGCTGCGGAACAAGACACGGAACTGATCATGATTGCCGGAAGCGGCGAGGGCGGTGTCGGAACACCTGCCGACTGGCAATCAGCGCGCGCGCACTGCGCGTCTGTGAACGTCATCGTCCTTTCCCACGCGCCAACACGAAATCCGTGCGCGCCGAACGATCCCGCGCTGGTCGTTTCCGCGCAGAACCTGGCGCTGTTTGGCGCTGCAGAAATCCGGCAGGACGCCAAAAGCGGCAAACTCCTTCTGCGCCACGCCACACATGGTGCAACGCGGCCCTGGCATGATCACCGCAAGTGGAGCCGCACCGCGCGCAACCTTGCCACGTCGAAACGCTAGACCCGGAAGCGTCAGTAGAACCGGACGAGCCCGACAAGCCGGCCCTGAATGCGGACGCGGTCCGGTCCGAAGATACGCGTCTCATAGAGGGGGTTGGCAGCTTCGAGCGCAATCGAAGCGCCCTTGCGCCGAAAGCGCTTCAATGTTGCTTCTTCCTCATCGACCAGTGCCACGACGATATCGCCGGGATTGGCCGTATCGGCACGGCGGATGATGACCGTGTCGCCATCGAGGATACCGGCGTTGATCATCGATTCGCCTTCGACATCGAGCGCAAAGTGCTCGCCCTTGCCGAGCATGTCCGGCGGCACGATGACGGTGCGGGTCTGGAACTCAATGGCGGAAATAGGAACACCGGCAGCAATCTTGCCCATGACCGGAATGCCGCGGTCATCATTGTCACCGGCGGCGCGTACCGGCACAGCCATGACGGCAGGCTGGACGGGCGCGGCTGGGCGGCCCCGGCCACCTTCGACAACACTTGGCGCAAAGCCCGGTCGGAACTGGTTGGATGGCTGCATAATGTCAGGAAGCTTGATGACCTCCATCGCTCGCGCCCGGTTCGGCAAGCGGCGGATGAAGCCGCGTTCTTCGAGCGCGGTGATCAGGCGATGGATGCCGGACTTCGACGCAAGGTCGAGCGCATCCTTCATTTCGTCGAAAGAGGGCGGCACGCCGGTCTCTTTCAGACGCTCATTGATGAAAACCAGCAGATCAAGTTGCTTGCGCGTCAGCATGGGGGCCCCGGAATCAAACAGAAACGAATGTTGAACAGATGATATCTGTTCTTCTCCTGTTCTGCAATACCGGAAATCCGCCACAATTGCGCGGCGCGGTTTGTGCTCAATCGAGCCGGATGATCCGGACGATTTCACCGGCTTTCCGGTGCGCGTCACCGGGTTCGCGCAGCACGAGACAGTCGGCTGCGGCGAGCAGGCTCAAAAGTGACGAGTCCTGACTTTCAAACACATCGACCGTTCCGTCCTGCCTCAATCGTCCGCGCATGAAATGCGTGCGCTCGCCGGGATTGGCAGGAATGGCATGGGCGAGCCGGGCGGTCGCCGTTCTGGTTTGCGGGTTGCGGCCGGCAAGTGCCGAAACCAGGGGAACGGCAAAGACAAGCGCCGTCACGAAACTCGACACCGGATTTCCGGGCAGACCAAGAAAACGCATGGCACCCAACCGGCCCGACATCATCGGTTTGCCCGGGCGCATGGCGATTTTCCAGAAATCAAGGTCCATGCCGCGCGCCGCAAGCACCGGGCGGACCAGATCATGGTCGCCCACCGAAGCGCCGCCGATGGTGATCAGCAGGTCGCAATTTTCATCGAGCGCCCGGTCGAAGGCCGCATCGAGCGCGCCGGCGTTGTCGCGTGCAATGCCAAGGTCGATGACGCGAGCGCCTGCCGCGCGCAGCAGGACAGCAAGGCCGACGCTGTTGGAGGAAACGATCTGCCCCGGCGCCGGCACTTGCCCGGGAGGAACCAGTTCGTCGCCGGTTGCAAGCAGCCCGACGACCGGTTGGCGCCAGACATCAAGCGTTGCATGGCCACCGGCGGCGGCAAGGCTGAGCCGCGCCGCGTTCAGTTCCAACCCCTTAGCCAGCAGAACATCGCCTTCGCGAAAATCAAGGCCAGCGGGGCGTACGGCGTTTGCTGCGGTGACTGTTTCGAGAACCTCGATGCGCCCCGACTCCACGACCTGCACATTTTCCTGGATGAGGATGGCGTCGGCACCTTCCGGAAGCGGCGCGCCGGTGAAAATCCGCATGGCGGTGCCTTGCCCGACGTTTCGGTCCGGCATCTGGCCCGCGGCGACTGCGCCGATCACGTTGAGCACAGCGCCCTTGTGGGCGTCTGCGGCACGCACGGCATAGCCATCCATGGCAGAAGCAGCAAAGGGCGGCTGGGTGCGGCGGGCCGCGACATCATTGGCGAGAACCCTGCCTGCGGCGTATTCGAGGGCTATCGGTTCGTGGCCAAGCGGCATTGCATCGGCAAGCAGCCGCGCGAGCGCTTCATCGACCGGCAGCAGCGCCATGTCAGGCGCCGTCCCGGCGCCAGTCGCCGGATTTGCCGCCGGTCTTGGTGAGCAGGCGCACCGGGCCGATGGTCATGGCCTTGTCGATGGCTTTCGCCATGTCATAGATCGTGAGGCAGGTGATGCTGGCGGCGGTCAGCGCCTCCATTTCCACGCCGGTCTGGCCGGTCACGCGCACGGTGGCGATGACATGCAGGCCGGTTCCGTCGGCAGTCTCCTCGATGTCGACAGAGACCTTAGTGATCGGAAGCGGATGGCAGAGCGGGATCAGGTCCGACGTTTTCTTGGCGGCCATGATACCGGCGATCCGCGCCGTAGCGATCACATCGCCCTTCCTGGCTTGGCCGCTGCGGATTGCTGCCAGCGCCTCGGCGCCCATGGTGACGAAGCCTTCGGCGACAGCCTCGCGTGCGGTTTCGGCCTTTGACGACACATCCACCATGTGGGCGGCGCCGGTGGCGTCGAGGTGTGTCAGCGGGTTCGGGTCTGCCTTGGTCATTGCGCAGCAGCGTGCAGCTTGTCTGCATCAAGTCCGAGCAGCGCCCAGGTAGCGGCTGTCACATCAGACTGGCGCATCAGGCTCTCGCCGACCAGAAACGTGGTGATTCCGGCAGCGGCGAGCCGCGCGCAATCATCCGGCGTAAAGATGCCGCTTTCCCCGACCAGCGTCGTCCCTGTCGGAACCATCGCGGCAAGACGTTCGGAGACGGCAAGGTCGACCTCGAAGGTGCGCAGGTTGCGGTTGTTGATGCCGATCAGCGGCGCGCCGAGCTTGACGGCGCGCTCCATCTCGGCCTCGTCGTGCACTTCAACGAGCCCATCCATGCCATGCTCGGCTGAAGCGGCATGCAGATCGGCGGCCAGCGCATCATCAACGCTTGCCATGATGATCAGGATCGCGTCCGCCCCCCAAGCTCGGGCCTCGGTGACCTGATAGGTGTCGAAGAGGAAATCCTTCCGCAAGGCGGGCAGGGCGCAGGCTGCGCGCGCGGCGCCCAGATACTCGGGCGCCCCCTGAAAAGACGGCGTGTCCGTGAGCACCGACAGGCAGGCCGCGCCGCCAGCCGCATAGGCCTTGGCGAGCGAAGGCGGATCGAAATCGGCACGGATGAGGCCTTTGGATGGGCTGGCCTTCTTGATCTCGGCAATCAGGCCGTAGGCGCCGGACCTGTGCTTTGCCTTCAGCGCCGCATGAAAGCCGCGTGGGCGATCATCCCTGTCGGCAATCGTCGCCCGGAGATCGGCAAGCGATAGCTTGGACTTGGCGGCGGCGATCTCGTCGCGCTTGTAGGCCTCGATCTGTCGGAGGATGTCGGCCATCGGTTCAGGCAGCCTTTCCGGCGTTGGAGATGGCGACGACACGGGTCAAAACCTCGGCAGCGCGCCCGTCATCAATGGCAGCTTCGGCCATGCGGGCGCCATCGGCAAGCCCTCCGGCCAGCCCCGCCACGACCAGACCGGCGGCAGCGTTCAAGCAGGCGATCTCGCGGTAAGCGCCCTGTTCGCCGGCAAGAACCTTGCGCAGGGCGGCAGCGTTCTCCTCGGGCATACCGCCCTTCAGGGCTTCTGGCGCAACGCGTTCGTAGCCCGCCATCGACGGATCGATGGTGAAGGTCCGGACCGTGCCGTGCTTGAGTTCGGCGACCAATGTCTCGCCGGCGGTGGTGATTTCGTCGAGGCCGTCGCCATGCACGACCCAGACATGCTCGGAACCCAGATCGCGCAGGACATGCGCCAGCGGTTCGACCCATTCGGGTGAAAACACACCGACAACTTGCCGGCTGACGCCTGCGGGGTTCGAGAGGGGACCGAGCAGGTTGAAGATCGTCCTCGTGCCAAGTTCGACGCGGCTCGGGCCGACATGGCGCATGGCGGCATGATGCATCGGGGCAAACATGAAACCGAGGCCGGCATCGCTGACGCATTGCGCGATGGTTTGGGGCGAGGCCTCGATGTTGACGCCAAGGGCGGCGAGCGCTTCGGCCGCGCCGGATTTCGAGGACAGTGACCGGTTGCCATGTTTGGCAACCTTGGCACCGGCGCCTGCGGCAATGATGGCGGCGCAGGTCGAGACATTGTAGCTGCCCGATGCATCGCCGCCGGTGCCGACGATGTCGATGGCGCCTGCCGGAATGGTGACCGGCGTCATGCGCGCGCGCATGGTTGCGACCGCGCCGGCAATCTCGCCGACGGTTTCGCCGCGCACCCGCATGGCCATCAGGAAACCGCCGATCTGGGCGGGCGTTGCCTCACCCGACATCATGATGTCGAAGGCTGCGCGCGCATCCTGTGACGAGAGCACTTGTCCTGCGGCGACTTTGGCGATGAACGGCTTCAGGTCCGCCATGGTGTCCTCAATTGCTCTGGACGTCGAGCGCGCGCCCGAGAGCGGCTTCGTTGAGGGTCACCGGAAACTCGTCCTGCAGGCGGTTGACCAACTGGTTGAGCAGATCATCGATAAGGTTCGACGTGACGATTTCTTTCAGTTCCGGACTGATTGCCTCGGCGCCGCCGAGCGGATCATTGATGGCGTCGATGCGGAAAACGAGGCGGCGATTGCCGGTTGCGCCGGTGGCGATCCCGGTGGCGCGCGGACCGGCTTCAAAGACTGTGGCAATCCCGGCGCGACCAAGATCAGCGTCGTCACCGGGTCGTTGCAGGCCATATTTGCGGTCAACGCGATAGCCGGTCTCGGCGGCAATGGCGTCCGGGTCGCCACCATCGCGGATCAGACCGGCGAGGCGCTCGGCCTCGGCATCCACGGCTTTGGTCAACGCGTCCGCCTTCCAGTCGGCGACAGCGCGGTCGCGCACTTCGTCGAGCGTACGCGGGCGCGATGCTTCGATGTCGGCAACTTCATAGAACAGATAACCGAAGCGGCCGACACTCAGCGGCTGGTTTTCGTCGCCTTCAGTGGCGGCAAATGCGGCCTGCAGCAGCGCATCGCGTTCGGGAATATCGGCGAGCGCTGCACCGTCCTTGCCATTGCCGGCGATGTCGACGGGAGCGAGGGTTGCCATGGCCAGCTTCTGGCTTGTGGCCGCTTCGGCCATCGTGGCACCCCCGGCGCGGGCGTCTTCATAGGCATCGTGGATTTCGGCGAGAATGTCGTTGGCCTGCACGATGGCCAGATCGTTGCGGATCGTTGCGGCGACATCTTCGAATGGCGCCACACTTTCCGGCGTGATCTCCGAAACGCGGATCAGGCGGGGACCAAACGGGCTTTCAAGCACAGGCGAAACGGCCTGAGTGCCGGTCAGCGCAAAGGCGGCGTCGGCGATTGCCGCATCCGGCACTTCGGCCTTGGTCAGGGTTCCAAGTGTCACGTCGGCCAGGGTACGTCCGGCCGCCGTCACTTCATCTTCGAAACTGGTGCCGGAAAGAATGCGGTCGCGTGCCGCGTTGGCGGTGGCAAGATCGGGAAACACCAGCTGCTGGATCGTGCGGGTTTCAGCCTTGCCGTAGCGGACGCGGTTGTTGTCGTATTCAGCACGCACCTCACCATCGGCGATCACCGAGGGGTCGGCGATGACCTCCGGCGTCAGAAGAACATGGGTGATCGTGCGGTATTCAGGTGCGTCATAGCGGCTGATGTTTTCGGCAAAGAACGCATCGAGTTCTGCCGGTGTCGGTTCGGCAACGGGGGCCATTCCCGCAGCATCGACTTCGACGAACACGATGTCGCGGGTCTGATTCTGGTAGCGATGCAGCGCCGAAAGAAACGTGTCGGGGATCGGCATGCCACGGGCCGCCGCCTCGATGATCTGCTGGCGCTTGGCTTCCTTTTCCCGGTCTGCGACATATTGCGCTTCAGTCAGGCCGGCATCGCGCAGCAACTGGCGGATCTGGCTGCCAGAGGCCTGACCACCGAAATCTTCGCTGATCGCCTTGGCAAGCCCTTCTTCCGACAGGCCAAGCGCCATGCGGCGTGCCTGTTCGTCAAGCACGGCAGAACCGACGGCGCGCGCACGCACGTTCTGTTCGGCGCCTGCCGCCAGCGCTTCCGCACGGCTGAGGCGACGGCCCTGACGCTGCGATTCTTCGGCAATCGCCCGTTCAAGCTGCAAGCGGTATTCATCAACCGTCACAACGCTTTCGCCCGCTTCGATGACATTGTTGCCGCCAAAGCCGCCGGCAAGCTGATCGGAAGCGCCCCAGGCCACAAAGGACAGGACCAGCAAGAGCAGCAGGAGTTTGGCGGCCCAGGTCTGGGCTGCACCGCGAAGCGTATTCATCATGGCAGGGGTCGGCTCCTCGTTTTCCTGCTTTTAGGAATGCTTGGCAGCGGACGCAAGCGTGCCGGTTCAAATGTCTTGACCCGGGCGCCTTGTCGAGCCTTCCTGCATGGCCGCAAAGACGATAGCAACCTCGTTGCACGACGTCAGGAGAACAAGATGGCTGGACGGAACAGAAAACTGGTGGCTGGCAACTGGAAGATGAACGGACTTGCGGCTCACCTTCCTGAATTGCGCAAGATTTCCGACGGGGTCGACACGAGCGACGACAGGGACCCGGAGATGCTGATCTGCGTGCCGGCGACGCTGGTGGAGCGGGCATCGCGGCTTGCGGCCAGTTCCAAACTGGCGATCGGCGGGCAGGACTGTCATGCGAAAGTCTCCGGCGCGCATACGGGCGACATATCCGCGGCCATGCTGAAGGATGCAGGCGCCAGCCATGTGATCGTCGGCCATTCAGAACGGCGCGCCGACCATGGCGAGACCGATACGACGGTGCTCAGCAAGGCGCTTGCGGCTGTCGAAGGCGGACTTGTCGCCATCATCTGTGTCGGTGAAACGCGGGCAGAGCGCGAAGCGGGGGAGGCGATGCAGGTTGTCGATGGCCAGCTTGCCGGTTCGTTGCCGGAAGATTCGACGCCGGAAACAGTCGTGGTCGCCTATGAGCCTGTCTGGGCGATCGGCACCGGCCTGACACCGACGCTGCAAGATATCGAAGCCATGCACGGCCATATCCGGATGCGGCTTGTCGAGCGGTTCGGCGTTACCGGAAACAGCTTCCGGATTCTCTATGGCGGTTCGGTCAAACCGGACAATGCGGCCGAAATCCTGGCAACGGAAGATGTCGATGGAGCGCTCGTCGGAGGGGCAAGCTTGAAATCATCGGACTTTCTTGCCATTTGCGCTGCTGCACCGCGCGGTTGACAACTGCGCAGTGAACGACGCCGCCCTTGGCAGAGTGTGCCAATGGCTGTAAGCACCCGCCAGATTTGAAAAGGCGCGCCCGCCGCGCCGTGACCGGACACGCCAGTAGCTGCCATGCAAACCATTCTCATCGTCATCCATCTCATGATCGTCATCGCGCTCGTTGCGGTGGTCTTGCTGCAACGGTCGGAAGGCGGCGGTCTCGGGATTGGCGGCGGTGGCGGCGGGTTCATGTCCGCGCGTGGCGCGGCCAGCACATTGACCCGCACAACCTCGATCCTTGGCGCGGCGTTCTTCGTGACCTCTATCGCGCTCGGCATCATGGCGCGGTATTCGGAAGACCCGACCGACGTGCTCGACCGTATCCCTTCGATCGGTGAAACCGTTCCGGGAGAGGGCGGTCTTGGCACCGGTGGCGGCATTCTTGACCAGCTTGGCGGACCCGAGCCGGTTGCGCCGCCGGCAAACGGTGTGCCGAACGATGCCGGCAGTGCAGCACCAGCGGCTCCGGCTCCGGCGGCA
>JBGSWL010000087.1:0-1631 GCA_041752455.1 Roseitalea sp.
CCGTTCCGCACCGGCGGGTCGCTGTGCGGCTCCAAGGTCACCGATGCGCAGGCCGCCCATGAGAGCGCCAACACGATCAACATGACGCTGCTGGCCGGCACCAACTTTGTGCTGCACGCGGCCGGCTGGCTCGAAGGCGGGCTGGTCTCGTCCTACGACAAGTTCATCATCGACTGCGACCAGCTCGGTATGATGCAGGCGTTCGCCGCCGGCGTCGACCTGTCGGAAAACGGCCAGGCGATGGACGCGTTGGCCGAAGTCGGCCCCGGCTCGCACTTTCTCGGCTGCGCCCATACGCAGGCCAATTTCCAGACCGCGTTCTACCGGTCCAACGTCGCCGACAACAATTCCTTCGAGCAGTGGGAAGCCGAAGGGGCCAAGCGGGTGGAAGAGCGCGCCAATTCGATCGCGCGCGAATGGCTTGCGACCTATGAGGCCCCGGCGCTCGACGAGGGCATCGACGAGGCTTTGATCGACTTCATGGCGCGCAAGAAAGAGGCAATGCCCGACGCCTTCACCTGAACTGCGCCCGGCAGCTCCAGGGAAACAGGAGCCGGCTTGCAGATGACGCGGCTGATCGACAAGGCGGTGTGGCGGACGAAGTGAGGGGTACGCCCCTGTCTCTCCCCTTGCGGGAGAGAATGCGGTTTCCACGAATTGGCCGAATGGCCAAACGTCAGAAATCGCAAGTGAGGGGTAAAAAGGACTCCAAACGCTGCGTCATCCTCGGGACGGAGCCCGAGGATGACAAGAAGTTTTCTTGCCTCTACAACTGACATTTCGCGGCCTGTTTTGCATCAAGAGGCATGACGGTCGGAGATTGACATGCCAAGATTGATAAAAGTAGGTGAAGCCATTCGTCTGATAGAGGCCGATGACTGGTATCAGGTGGCCACACGCGGCAGCCATCGGCAATTCAAACATCCATTGAAGCCCGGTCGTGTCACCATCGCAGGCAAGCCATCGGATGATTTGCCGCCCGGAACGTTCAACAGTATATTGAAGCAGGCCGGATTGAAGGGTGCCTGACATGCGTTATGCCATCGTGATCGAAAAAGCCGGAGACAACTGGTCAGCTTATGTGCCGGATTTGCCCGGCTGTGTGGCAACAGGCGCTTCGGTCGAAGCTGTCAAAAAATCCATCAGCGAGGCGATCCGCTTTCATCTTGATGGGCTTGCCGAGGACGGCATTGCTGTTCCCGCTCCCTCAAGTCTCGTCGATACGGTTGCGGCGTAACAGCGCCGATTCGCCGGCCTTGAGGCATGGGTCCCGGATCGGCTGCGCCGTCATGGATGGCTAAGCGGGATGGCGCAGGCGCTCGCGCCCACTCTCCCCCCTTGAGGGGGAGATGTCTGCGTAGCAGACAGAGGGGGGTCAATGCCGCGCCAAGCCACCCCCCTCTGCCCTTCGGGCATCTCCCCCTCAAGGGGGGAGAGCGGCGCCTCTTCCACAAAACTTATCCACCGCACCCCACCGCTCCCATACACTGCCCCCATCGCGCCCGGCGGAACGTCGGATGGCCACCAGCTTGACGGCGGGCGCGGCGGCGGCCTTTCGGGCGGGAGATGGTAATCCTGCTGGGTGATGAGCCCCCACGAAAGGGCGGAGACGTCACGGCTTTCGGGCACAC
>JBGSWL010000088.1:0-13367 GCA_041752455.1 Roseitalea sp.
CCGCCGCCGGACGAGCCGCCACCCGAAAACCCCCCGCCGCCGGAAAAACCGGACGAGGAACGCTCCGGCGCCGGGAGCGATGAAGTCATCGATGAAGACAGATCGCCGGCCAGATTGCCGAGCGTATCGCCGACCCTGCCGGGCGAGAACGGTTCGTTGCCATGGTACCAGCCGGGGCCGTGGTAGGCTGCCGCCGCTGCCGCCCCTGCCGCAACCGCGGTGGCAAGCCACGACTGGAAGGCGCGCGACCAGGGTTTTTCGACGTCGAGCGCCACCGCGTAGGGAAGCAGCGTCTCATAGTGCTGCGGGCTCATCTGCGGCGAGCCGAGCATGTTCATACGGTCGGCTTCCGAAACGGTCAGATACCGCTTGAGGCCGGCAATTTCGGCCGAGCGCTTCTGGCCGAGTTGCGTCGGCGCGCCCATCAGGAAGAAGAACAGCACGTTGACCATCAGGAGCGTCGCCAGCGCCCCGACGACGACCGGGCGCTGGATCAGGTCGGTCGTGGCGGCAATGCCCTGCAAGCCGACATTGGAGAGCAACGCCCCGACGATGAACATCACGAAGACCAGCTGCAATTTGCCGACCAGACTTTTGCCGGCCGATCTAGCCGCCTGGATCAGGATCATGGTCGCGACGCCGCCGACGATCAGGACCGGGATCATGGTCACGATGGTTTCTTCGCCAAGGCCGCCGAAGATGAGTGTCGCAAGGGCGACTGCCACCGACGCGACAACGCCGAACACGACGGGGCCGATATTGGCCTTGTAGAACACGGAGCGATGTTCGCCTTCCATCGCCGAGCGGAAATCGCTGGCCATGGCTTCGACGGTCTTGCCGTTGGCCTTGTCGACCGTCAGCGTGCCGTCGCGGTTGAGCAGGCGCTGCATCAGCGTGCGTTCGCCGACGGGCAGCGCGCGCAGCGGAACGGGCTTTTCCGTGCGGCGCATGGTCAAGACGCCATCTTCGTTGTCGAGGGTCAGATAGCCCTTGACCGCAAGGTTGAGCGCGGCAGCCGAAATGGCGCGAAAACCCTGGCCTTGCAGGCCCTTGTGGTGAATGTAGTGGGTCAGCGCGGGCGACACCCCGTCAGGCATCTCCCAGCGCGGCACCACGACTTCCGAGGGAGGATCGCGGCCGACGCGAACCCAGGAAAAGAACAGGAAGGCAAAGATCGCGCCTAGGCCGGAGACCGAAATCACCTCGCCCGCATGATCCTTCAGCCACCACCAGGCCAGCTTGGCATCGTCCGGTTCCGTCACGAAGCCTTTGGGAAACTTGACGCCGACGGTCAGGCCCTCATAGGGGCCGAGCGGCCTCGTTATTCTGAAACTGGCGGTCGACGGACCGGGACCGGCACTCCCGGTGGCGTTGGTATCGCGGGCGCCGAGACGGCCGGTGTACCAGACCACATCATCGACAGGGGCACCGCCGGGCAGCCGGATCGTTGCCGTCGCCCGGTTGATCGGGAATTGCCAGGCATTGCCGGTGACATTCCAGAACACTTCGTCATGGGCTTCGAACTGGCGCAACTGCCGGTCGGTCTCATAGGTGACCACATAAGTGTGGACGCCGCGCGGCAGGAAAACCTCGGCGGAACCAAAATAGACCCGCACGGCCCGGCTTGCCCACTCGGTGCGCCAAGGCTCCGGCTGGCCGTTGCGCGTGACGGTCACGACATTGAAATCGACCTGCCGTTCGCGCCCGCCGCCATCGGTGAAGACCAGCGGAAAATCGCGGAAAATGCCGCGGCGAATATTCAGCCCTTCTGCGTTGACGCGGATGGTTTCGGATACCGTGAAGCTGCCGTCGGAATTGACCGTCAAGTCACTGTCAAACAGCAGGATGCGTTCTTCGGCGCCCGCGCCAAAGGCCAGCAGCAGCAGCAAACCGAGCGCGGCAAGAAATCTGTGCATGTGTCGACCCCGATGCATGAACCGGCACCGCGTCTCCGCCCGGCGCCGGCGGTGATCCCGTTTCGGGGATTACTGGTTGCCGAAGGAAATCTGCGGCACGGCGCGGTCGGCGGCGTTTTCCAGTTCAAAGTAGTCCGCCTGGCGAAAGCCGAACGAATTGGCGACGACATTGGACGGAAAGCTCTCGACCTTGACGTTCAGTTCGCGCGCCGACCCGTTGTAGTAACGGCGCGACATCTGGATCTCGTTTTCGACGGTTTCCAGCGAGCCCTGCAGGGCCTTGAAATTCTCGTTGGCCTTGAGATCCGGATAGGCCTCGGCCACAGCCATCAGGCGGCCCAGCGCCTGACCGAGCATGCCTTCCGCCATGGCCCTTCCTTGGATGTCGCCGGCCGGCACGTTCTGCGCCTGCGTGCGCATTTCCGTGACCCGTTCCAACGTCTCCTTTTCGTGACCGGCGTAGCCTTTCACGGTCTCGACGAGGTTGGGGATCAGGTCGGCGCGGCGCTTCAGCTGAACATCGATGCCGGACCAGGCTTCCTGGACCATCTGCCGGGCGCGCACGAGGCCGTTGAATATGATCACGCCATAGGCGGCAATCGCTAGGATGACGAGCAGTGTGATGAGTGTGCCGGACATGTCGGTTACCCCCGTGGCGGACTTGGGTCCGGGTTTAGCGCCGAAGTTCCCGCTTGTCATCCGGATTGAAGCGGTACCCGACGCAAAAAGGGGGCCGCCCGGCCATCAACCGGGCGGTCCTGCCGTCGTCCGAAGCCGGGTGGTCAGTTCGACGGCAGCATCACCTTGTCGATGACATGGATGATGCCATTGTCGGCCCGGACGTCCGCGGCCACCACATTGGCCCCGTCGACAGTGACTGCGCCGGTATGCGCATCCTTGGTGATTGCCAGCAGGCGGTCTCCGCCGGCCTTGAGCGTGCGGATATGGATGGTGCGGCCCGGCAGCTGGTTGGCGGCCAGTTCGCGCGGCAAGACGTGGTAGGACAGGATCGCGGCCAGTTGATCCTTGTTCTCCGGCTTCAGCAGATTCTCGACCGTGCCCGCGGGAAGCGCCGCAAAGGCATCGTCGGTCGGGGCAAAGACCGTGAGGTTGTTGCCATCGGCTAGGGCACCGGCAAGGCCGGCAGCTTCGGCTGCGGCGAGCAGCGTGTTGAAGGTGCCCGCACCCTTGGCGGTTTCAACGATGTTGGCGCCGTGGGCGCTTGCAACGGCGGCGATGGTGACGGCAACGGCTGCACTGAGCATCTTGAGGCTTTTCATGGCGTTCTCCCGGATGAGCGGACACGGCCTCGTGCCGGTCCTTGCCAGCCTTTACGTTCACAATTGCGGGCGGTTTGGCCTGCGCTGTTCACATTGTTTTGTTTGATCCGGAACGGTCGATCATGCGTTTGCCCGAGCTGTCACCGAAAATTCACGCCGGATCCGGCCTTGCACGGCTATGTGGGCTTCATTGAACCGACCGGAGCAAGACCATGCGCCCACCTGCCCCTTTCGATCTCGATCGTTTTGCCGCCTCGCGAAATGATCGCCCGAACCAGTTTGTCGGCGTGCGCTTCTCGCCCGAGGGGGTTTTCCTGCCCGAGCCCGGCAATACGGTGGTGCGCCATGTGGTGCCGGGATCGCCGACCGAGCGGGCGCTGGTGGATCTTCGCGCGAGGATGCAAGCGCTGCCCTGGGCACACAAGTTTGCGTGGACCGATGTCGAAAGCTACCACATGACCGTCTTCAACGGCCTGATCGTGACCGGTCGCGAGCCAGGTCTTTGGCCGGCCGACATGGCGCTCGACATGGAGATCGCTGCGACAACGCCGCTGATCGACGAGCGGCTCGCCGGTTTCGAAGGGCCGGGCCGCTTCGACATGGCGATCCATGAAGTGACGCCCTTCGGCCTGACGCTGACTGGGGCGACCGACGCCGACGAGAGGACGGCGCGCAACTGGCGCGACGCGCTGACCGAACCCTTCGGCTACCGCTCGCCCGGCCATGAGACCTATGCGTTCCACATCACCATGGCTTACATGATCGACTGGCTGCCGGACGACCTGATTGCCGAATACCGCTCGGCTCTGGCGGAACTGACCGCCGAGATGCGCGAGAAAGTACCCGTGGTCGATCTTGGCCCGCCTGCCTTCTGCAGCTTCACCGACATGAACTGGTTCGAGCCGGTGCGGGTTTTGCCCGGGAGCGGGGTTGAGCCGGTGGTGGGGAGAAGGGGCTAGGCCCCACCCGCTTCCGTCAAGAGAAACGCCTCACCGCAGGCTTTCGCCAGATTGCGCACACGCAGGATGTAGCTCTGGCGTTCGGTCACCGAAATGACGCCGCGCGCGTCGAGCAGGTTGAAGGCGTGGGACGCCTTGATGCATTGGTCGTAGGCGGGAAGCACGCATTTGTGCAGGGCGCGGTTTGCATTGTCACCGGGCGCCCCGGCTGCCAGCAATGCCTCGCATTCGCGCTCGGCGTCGTCGAAGTGGCGCATCAGGATCGAGGTATCGGCAAATTCGAAGTTGTGGCGCGAATACTCCTGCTCGGCTTGCAGGAAGATGTCGCCATAGGTGATCTTCTCGTCGCCTTCGAGCCCGTTGAAGTTCAGATCGTAGACGTTGTCGACGTTCTGGACATACATGGCGAGGCGCTCGAGGCCGTAAGTCAGTTCGCCGGACACGGGCGCACATTCGATGCCGCAGACCTGCTGGAAGTAGGTGAACTGCGAGACTTCCATCCCGTCGCACCAGCATTCCCAGCCAAGGCCCCAGGCGCCTAGCGTCGGGCTTTCCCAATTGTCCTCGACAAAGCGGATGTCATGCAGCAGCGGGTCGATGCCGACCGCGCGCAGCGAGCCGAGGTAAAGGTCCTGCAGGTCCGGCGGCGATGGCTTCAGGATCACCTGATACTGGTAGTAGTGCTGCAACCGGTTCGGGTTTTCGCCATAGCGCCCGTCCGAAGGACGGCGCGAGGGCTGCACATAGGCCGCCTTCCAAGGCTTGGGGCCAAGCGCACGCAATGTTGTTGCCGGATGGAAGGTGCCGGCACCGACCTCCATGTCATAGGGCTGAAGGATGGCGCAGCCGCGCTCTGCCCAATAGCGGTGCAGCGTCAGGATCAGGCCCTGAAACGAGCGGGTCGGGTCGAGCGGGTCGGTTTTGGTCATCGCATTCATGGATCAGATCCGGCTTTGATATGCGTCGGGATTTGCACGGGGCTGCATGGCGGTCAAGCGCCACGGCATGTGCAGCCTTGTGTCCGAGCGCACAGTTGGCCGGTGAAGTTCGTGAGACAACGGTTCCATCGAAGCGATGCGGATCAACCGGCACCGCAACAACCCAAAAGGACCCCGATCATGAAAACCATTCTTTCCTCAACTCTTCGCCTGATGACCGTCGCCATGGTC
This sequence comes from Roseitalea sp., assembly GCA_041752455.1. GTDB lineage: Bacteria > Pseudomonadota > Alphaproteobacteria > Rhizobiales > Rhizobiaceae > JBGSWL01. Next base: position 5,325 of record JBGSWL010000088.1, read on the forward strand.
ATTGTTCCGACACTGACCGTTGCGGTGATTGCAACGGACGCCATGACCAGCGAAGCCCATGCCCAGCAGATTGGTGGCGATGGCGGCCGCCGCGGTCGCGACGATGGCGGCGACAACGACGGTGACGAATCCCGGCGCAATCCGAACTATCCGTGTGGCACCATAACCGCAGCCGCCGTCGATTGCGTCGACAAGGTCGAAGCCGAGCCCTGCGAATGCCGGGTTGTCACCCGCAACGGCATGTCGTTCCGCGATTGCTACATCACGCTGACCAGCGGTGTGGTGAAGTACTGCAACCGCCCCGCCAATTCCGTCAACTGAGGTTGGCCATCACCAATCCGTTCCGGCTGGGGCGGACCGGGCCGGCGCGTTTTCCGCAACGGGAGACGTGCCGGCCTTTTTCCTGTTTCGGAACACATCCGACACAAGGCCCGCAAGGCTGTTGCATTTCGCTAACCATGCACGCTGGCAGCGCTTCCTTAACCCCGTTCCTTAGCGCTCTCTCATCGGCTGCCGGCTAATCTGCAGGGCGTCACGGCGAGCCATAATCGCCGGACGAACAGGGATTATCGGGAGACAGACGGACACCAAGTCCGCGGCTCTCGGGACACAACAGACGAGGCGTCAAATGGTTTTGCGTGTGCAGCCGGTCTGGGCGGGGCAAGAATTTCGCCTCGACCCGACCCGTCTTCCCCAGCAGGTTTCCTATGCTCCGCGCGACAGCGCCAACACGGTGACAATCACCGTGGGCAAGAATGGCGCGACGATGAAGCGTCATCTGGAGATGAGCGGTCTTCCCCTCAATATCGCTCTGCCGTCGCGCGCCTTTCGCGGTGTTGCGGCCCGCGCAATGGAACTCGGGCCGGATACGGCCATGGTGACACTTGAACTCCTGCACGAGGACGAGGCGCTTTGCGTGCCGCTGCGTGTCGGTCATGACCTCGCAGCGATTGCCCGCGATTGGCAATTGTGGGCGGAAATCCTGAAGCTGCCGATGATGATCGTCGATGCCGACGGCATTGCCCGTGATCTCGATGACAGCGCGCGCACGGTGATTGCCGGCAAGAGCCACGAGCGCCGCCACAATGCGTTCTTTGCGCAGCGGCGTCCGCGTTTTCTTGCGCGCCGACGCCTCGGTCACCTGGGTTGCCGGCTGGTGGTCGAGGGTGTCGAGATCATCGCCCGCGACGAACGCTGAAGCGCTCAAACTCCGGCAACACGCCAAAGAATGGCTGCCACAAGCCCGGCAAAGATGATCCAGCCGACGACTGTATTCGACTTGAAAAGAGCGAGGCACTGGTCGGCATCTTCGATGTCGAGCACCCGGATCTGATTGGCCATGTGTGCCGCGGCTACCAGAAGGCCGACATAGGCCGGCAACGGCGCGCCTGCCAGCGCAAATGCCATGGCAAACAGCACCAGCATCCCGCTGTAGAGCACGATCAGCGCTGGTTTGGTCTGCGCCCCGAACAGGCGCGCGGTCGACCGCACGCCGACCAGCGCATCATCTTCCTTGTCCTGATGGGCGTAGATCGTGTCGTAGCCGATCGTCCAGAGGATCGCCCCTGCGTAAAGCAGCAGCGCCGGTGCCGCGAGCGTTCCATGCACCACGGCCCAGCCCATCAGCGCACCCCAGGAAAAGGCAAGGCCGAGAAAGAACTGCGGCCAGTCGGTAAAGCGCTTGGCGAACGGATAGATCGCGACAATTGCCAGCGAAGCGATGCCAAGCGCAATCGAAAAGCCGTTGAACTGGATCAGGACAAGAAAGCCGGTGAGCGCCTGGGCGACCAGAAACGCCTTGGCCTGCAGCCGCGTCACCTGACCGGACGGCAAAGGACGCGAGCGCGTACGGGCGACGCGTTCGTCGATCTTCTGGTCGACGAGGTCGTTGTAGGTGCACCCTGCCCCGCGCATGGCGATGGCGCCGATCATGAACAGGATCAGGTGGCGCGGGTCGGGCAGCATCGCATAGAGCGAAATGCCGGGGTCTTGATGGCCGAAGGGCGCCAGCGCCGCCGCCCACCAGCACGGCCACAGCAGCAACCACCAGCCGATCGGCCGGTCCCAACGGGCAAGCTGGGCATAAGGCCAGAACCCGCGCGGCAGAGCGCGGTAGACCCAGTGCCCGGTCGGCGCATCGGCGACGCGCCCCTGACGCTCGCGGCTCTGGATGTCATCCATCTGTGCCATTTCCTGTTGCCATCTGGCGTTTGCCATGCATGCGCCTTGACCCCCGTCCTATCACCCACTAGCGGGCGTTGAAACAAGAGGCATCGGAGCCGCGCCATGAATGTGCTGTTGATCGGATCGGGCGGGCGCGAACATGCCCTTGCATGGAAACTGGCGCGCTCGCCGCAGATCGGCACGCTTTTCTGTTCTCCCGGCAATCCGGGAACCCGGGCGATCGGTGAAAATGTCGCACTGAATTTGGATGATCATGACGCGGTCATCGCGTTCTGCCGGTTGATGGCCGTCGGGTTGGTGGTCGTCGGGCCGGAAGCGCCACTGGTCGCCGGCCTTGCCAACAGCCTTCGCGCCGGGGGGCTGTTGGTGTTCGGGCCATCGGCTGCTGCGGCGCGGCTGGAAGGGTCCAAAGGCTTCACCAAGGATCTTTGCGCCACCCATGGCATCCCGACCGCCGCCTACCAGCGGTTCAACAATGCACCCAAGGCCAAAGCCCACGCGCGCAGCGTCGGCGCACCGATTGTCGTCAAGGCTGACGGCCTTGCGGCCGGCAAAGGCGTGACGGTCGCGGCAACGCTCGACGAAGCGCTCGCCGCCATCGACGACTGTTTCGAAGGCGCGCATGGCGATGCGGGCGCCGAGGTGGTGATCGAGGAGTGCCTTGCAGGTCCCGAGGTCTCGTTCTTCTGCCTGTGCGACGGCAAGATCGCCCGGCCGTTCGGCTCGGCGCAGGATCACAAGCGGCTCGGCGATGGCGACACCGGCCCCAATACCGGCGGCATGGGCGCCTATTCGCCGGCACCGATCTTTACTGACGTGTTGCAGGCGGAGGTGATGGCAAAGATCGTCGAACCGACGCTCAAGGGCATGGCCGGGATGGGATGCCCCTTTTCAGGTGTCCTCTACGCCGGGCTGATGCTGACGGCGGATGGTCCCAAGCTGATCGAATACAATGTGCGCTTCGGCGATCCGGAATGCCAGGTGCTGATGATGCGCCTGACCAGCGATCTGCTGCCGGTCCTTCACGCGGCGGCGACAGGCGATCTTGCAGGCGCCGAGATACACTGGTCGACGGATGCGGCGATGACAGTCGTCATGTGCGCGCCCGGCTATCCCGCCGCACCGCAAAAAGGCTCGGTCATCGCAGGAATTGCGACGGCCGAAGAGATCGATGACGTGACCGTCTTCCATGCGGGAACCACTGAGCGCGACGGCGATCTGATGGCCAGCGGCGGTCGGGTGCTGAATGTGACGGCATGCGGCGCCGACATCGCGCAGGCGCGCGAACGTTGCTACAAGGCGGTCGCCCGGATCGATTGGCCGGAAGGCATCTACCGGCGTGACATCGGTTGGCGCGCCGTCGGCGACTGAAATCAACCGGCAAATCCGTTCAGGCCGTTTACCAGGGCATCGGCTTGCGGCAGCAGCGTACCGTCAGACCCCGCCGCATGCAGTGTCAGCGGTGCCAGCACCTGCAGGCGGGCACGCGAGCCCTTGATGCCGGTCACCAGCATGCGGATCGCCGGTTCGCCGGGACGCGGATGGACAAAGCGCAGGCCGAGACCGCCGAACCGCTTGTCGAACACGCTGAGTACCTCCGGCAGCGAGACCGGCCGGACGATGAAGGCCACCATGCCGGACGGCTTGAGGATGGCGCTGGCCGTCCTTACCCAGGCATCCAGCATGCCGTCACTCATCACATGGGCGCCAACCCGTGCGCTGTCCGGCGAGCGACGGTCGCGCGGATCATTGAAGGGTGGATTTGCGATCACCGCATCAAACGCGTTGTCGTCAAGGCCCGCTTCGCGTCGCTCCGAAGCGCTTGCCGTGACGTCGGCTGCATGAAGACGCGACCGGGCAGAGAGCTCGGCGTTCGCCGCGTGGTCGAGGGTCAATTGCGCTGCCTCCAGCATCACCGGATCGCGCTCGAAGAAAGCGCAGTGCGCGTTTGCGCAGCGGCTGAGCACGGCAAGGCCCGCGGCGCCCGGCCCGGAGCCGAGATCGGCAACGCGTCCGGCAAAGCCATCGGGAATGCAGGCAGCCACAAGCATGGCGTCGATACCGGCACGGTGGTGACCGCCTTTCTGTGGCTGCACCACCTGAAATGCGCCGCGATGAAAAGCGTCGACCGACCAGTCGCCGCTTGCCGCGTCGCCGTCAGGTCTTTGATTTGAGTTCATGACCGAGACCGGCATCCACAAGGATCGAACGGGCGAGCACTATCCGGTCGCTGTCCACGAGCACGCGGCGCGGGATGGCGCCGATCGAGCCTTCGATGATGCTCATGTTCTGATCGGCGATCATCACGGCGATGTCGGCGTCGCGCATCAGGGCTTCGACGAATGACAACGTGACAAGATTGTTGGAGCGCATCAGTTCTTCCATGGGAACAGGGTTACGCGACCGGGCGTATATCGTAAAGCCAGCGCGCCAATTCGCCGCTTGCTGGCAAGCGGGTCCCTTCATAAGGTGCCGCCAATCGGGACGGAGGAGCAGACCATTGGGTGTCGTCGTATCGTTGAGTGAAAAATCGAGGGGTTCCGGCATTGAAGCGCTGGTCGCCTTGGCGCAACCGGCAATGGAACGCGTCAACGCGCTGATCATCTCCAAGGCCGGTTCGGACGTCGAGATGATCCCCGAAGTTGCCAATCACCTGATCAATTCCGGCGGCAAGCGCCTGCGTCCGATGATCACGATCGCTGCGGCCGAGATGTTCGGCTATCGCGGCGAAAACCACGTCAAGCTCGCCTGCGCCGTCGAGTTCATGCACACCGCGACGCTGTTGCACGACGATGTGGTCGACGAGAGCGATCGTCGCCGGTCCAAGCCGACCGCGCGGATGATCTGGGGCAACCAGGCCTCGGTGCTGGTCGGCGATTTCCTGCTCGGTCAGGCATTCCGCATGATGGTCGATGTCGGGTCGATGGATGCGCTCGACGTTCTCTCAACGGCCGCATCGGTGATTGCCGAGGGCGAAGTGATGCAGCTTGCTGCTGCCAAGAAGCTGACGACGACCGAGGATGAGTATCTGGCGGTGATCAAGGCCAAGACGGCGGCCTTGTTTCTGGCGGCGGCCGAAGTCGGCCCGATCGTGGCAGGAACCAGCCACGAGGAACGGGCGGCGCTGCGCTCCTATGGCCTCAATCTCGGCCTTGCCTTCCAGCTGGTCGACGATGTTCTCGACTATGGCGGCAATGCCCGCGATCTTGGCAAGAATGTCGGTGACGACTTCCGCGAGGGCAAGATCACCCTGCCGGTGATCCTCTCCTACCGGCGCGGCACCGATGCGGAACGTGCCTTCTGGAAGGCGAGCCTCGAAGACGGGGACAACGGCAATGAGCGTCTCGAACAGGCGCGCGGGCTGATGGTACGCTATGGCGCTTTGGCCGACACGATCCAGCGTGCACGCCAGTTCGGCGCGATCGCGCGCGATGCGCTGGCACCGCTCAAGCCCGGCACGCACAAGGATGCACTGCTGGATGTGGTGGAATTCTGCGTCTCCCGCCTTAATTGAGACGCAGGCGCAGTCGACGTTTGCTTGCGCTAACCGCGCATTGCGGGACATTGCCAAATCAGTCAGCGTGGCTCTTCATCCGATTTGCCCCATCAGCCGAGGATCCTGCCGGAATGACACAGTCCGCTCATCGTTTCATGTCTGCCGGATCCCGTCGGCTGGGGACGCGTTTCCTTGTGACAGCGCTCGCATCGACCTGCCTTTCGGTTGCCGTTCATGCGGAAACGCCCGAGCCGCCGGTTCGCACCAGCACGTTTGCCGGCGCGTTCCTTGCCGCAAATGCGGCGCGGGCCGACAGTGATTTCGATGCAGCTGCCAGCTATTTCGACCGGGCGCTGCGGTTCGATCCGGAAAATGTCGAGCTGAAGCGCGAGTTCCTCGTTTCGCTGATCACCTCCGGCCAAATGGAAAAGGCCCGTACGGTTGCCGGCTCCCTCAAGGACACGCCGGAAATCGAGCGCATCGCGCGCCTCGTGATCGGTCTGGAGATGTTCGAGAAAGGCCAGTGGGATGAGGCTGACAGCGTGCTTGTCCTGATTGAAGGCGGCGAACTGGAGCAGATCGTCACCGGCGTGATGCGCGCCTGGGGCCGTCAGGGTGCCGGGCAGACGCAAGGCGCCATCGACATGATCGACGGCATCACCGGCCCGGACTGGTTCAGCCTGTTTGCGCTCTACCACTCGGCGCTGATCGCCGATGTAGGCGGAATGGAAGACGAAGCCGAGCGGCGCTTTTCGGACGGCATGAACGATTCCAATGCAGGCGGTGCCTCGCCGCTCACCTATATCCGCCTTGCCGATGCGTATGCCCGGTTTCTCGCCCGCCACGGGCGCAAGGACGAGGCGCTGGCGGTCGTTGAACGCGGGCTTGGCACCGCGCCGACAAATCCCGACCTGATTGCCCTCGCCGAAGCGATCAGAGCGGATCGTCAACCGGATCCACGGATCGTGACGCCATTGGATGGCGCCGCCGAGATTCTTCTCAATGTCGGTTCCGCCATCAACCGCGATGGCGCCGAAGAATTTGCAGCGATCTATCTGGAAATGGCGCGCTCAGCCAATACCGACGATCCGCAGATCCTGTTCGAACTTGGCGCCATTGCCGAGCGCCTGGGACAGCCGGAAAAGGCCATTGCATTCTACAAGTCGATCGCCGCTGACGAGCCCCTTCACCGCGTTGCCGCGCTGCAGCAGGGGCTGGCGCTGTCAGACCTCGAACGCAACGAAGAAGCGGTGACGACGCTGACCGCTTTGGTTGCCGAGAACCCGGACGATTTCCGCGGCTATCTGGCGCTTGGCGGTGTCCATTCCGTCCTGAAACAATACGAAGAGGCCAGCCAGGTCTACCAGGCCGCCATCGACCGGCTGAAGCTTGATTCGGCGCAGTTCTGGCAGGTTCACTACCGGCTCGGCATCACCCATGAGCGCACCAAGCGCTGGCCGCAGGCGGAAGCCGCCTTCCGGCGCGCGTTGGAGCTTTCGCCGGACCAGCCGGACGTGCTCAACTATCTCGGCTATTCCTGGGTCGACATGAACATCAATCTCGAGGAAGGCCTTGAGATGATCCGCAAGGCCGCTGCGATCCGGCCGAGCGACGGCTACATCGTCGATTCGCTCGGCTGGGCCTACTACCGGCTTGGCCGGTTCGAAGAAGCGGTTGTCGAACTGGAGAAAGCCACCGAACTGCGTCCGCACGACCCGCTGATCATCGATCATCTGGGCGATGCCTATTGGCGCGTAGGACGCAAGCTGGAAGCCACTTACCAGTGGAGCCAGACGCTCGGCATGGAAGCCGATGATCTCGACAAGGCCAAGGTTCGCGCCAAGCTGGAAGCGGCCAACACCGCCGGCATGGCACCGGCGATCGCCGTCAGCACGGTTGACAACAAGCCAACCGGCGAGGCGGAAGCTCCGACCTCCAACGGTGGTTGAGACTGGCGCAACGGATTTTCACCGCAGGGGCGGCGTGCGCATTCTTGCGCCCGCCAAGCTGAACCTTGCGCTGCATGTTACGGGACGGCGCAGCGACGGATACCACCTGCTCGACATGCTGGTGAGCTTTGCCGACGAAGCTGCGGCCGATGTCGTCCATGCGCAGGCAAGCGACGAGGACAGTTTCACCGTAACCGGGCCGTTCGGCGTTGCGCTGGCCGATACGCCCCAGAGCGCAAATCTCGTCCTGAAAGCCCGCAATCTCTATCGCTCACGGTTCGGCCTGACACCACTCGCCATCACGCTGGAAAAGAACCTGCCCGTGGCATCCGGCGTCGGCGGCGGTTCGGCGGATGCGGCGGCGACCCTTCTGGCTTGCGCCACGCTGGCAGGCGCTGCGCCCGGCCTCGACCA
>JBGSWL010000089.1:0-29628 GCA_041752455.1 Roseitalea sp.
GGCCGGCTTGGCCGCCCGCGCGGCATTGTCGTCCTTGATCTTGTCGCGGCGTTCGTCATTGCGGCGCGGCTTGCGCTCACCACGATCGCGGCCACGCGACCGGCGCTCGCTGGCGCCGCCATCGTCACTTTTTTCGCCGCCATGCTCGGCGGGAATGTCGATGACAAGGCCCTCGACCTCTTCCAGTGATTTCTGGATCAGGCCTTCGACCGCATCGAGATATTTCTTGGTGGCCTTGTCGACCAGCGTGAACGCCTTGCCCGAACGGCCGGCGCGGCCGGTGCGGCCGATGCGGTGGACATAATCCTCCGCATGGATCGGCACATCGAAATTGAACACATGGCTGACATCGGGAATGTCGAGGCCGCGGGCGGCCACATCGGATGCGACAAGCAACTGGATCTTGTTGGCGCGGAAGCCCTCGAGCATCTTGGTGCGCGAATGCTGGTCCATGTCGCCATGCAGCGCGCCGACCGAAAAGCCGTGCTTTTCCAAACTCTTCCAGAGGGTCGCGATATCGCGCTTGCGATTGCAGAAGATTATGCCGTTCTTGATGTCATCCTGCGATTTCAGCAGGGCGCGCAGCGCGGCGCGCTTTTCGAAATCCTTCGAACCGGTCTTCAGGATCTTCTGTTCGACGGTTGTCGCGGTGGACGAGGCCTTCGCCACTTCAATGCGCACCGGCGCCGACAGGAACTTGTCGGCGAGCGTTGCGATCTCCGGCGGCATGGTTGCCGAGAAGAACAGGGTCTGGCGATTGAACGGGATCAGCGAGACGATGCGCTCGATGTCGGGAATGAACCCCATGTCGAGCATGCGGTCGGCTTCGTCGATGACGAGGATCTCGACGCCGGTCAGCAGCAGCTTGCCGCGCTCGGAATGGTCGAGCAGGCGGCCGGGTGTTGCGATCAGAACATCGACGCCGCGCTCGAGCTTGCGGTTCTGGTCGTCGAACGAAACCCCGCCGATCAGCAGCGCCACGGTCAGCTTGTGGTTCTTGCCGTATTTCTGAAAGTTCTCGTCAACCTGTGCGGCCAGTTCCCGGGTCGGCTCGAGGATTAGCGTTCGCGGCATGCGCGCACGGGCGCGGCCACGCTCGAGGCGGGTGATCATCGGCAACACGAAAGACGCCGTCTTGCCGGTTCCGGTCTGGGCGATGCCGAGCACATCCTTGCCAGCGACCACATGCGGGATGGCCTGTTCCTGGATCGGGGTCGGCACCGTATAGCCGGCCTCTTCGACGGCCTTGATCACCTTGGGCGACAAGGGAAGTTCGGAGAAAGATACCAAGAGAAATGTCCGTTGCAGCTATGGCAGCACAGGCGCGCCGTCTGCGGGCCCGTATCAGGGGGCGATAGGCAAAGGACGCCGGTTTGTCAACCGAAACGGCCTTCGAGCGCCCCGACTGCCCGCTTTGTGGCAGAATTGCGGATCGTCCACCCCCTCTTGGCGAGAAGGTGGAGGCCCGTATGTGCAGGCATGAAAAGAAACCAATCGGTCGCTGGCACGTAGAAAGCTGTGACGCACCAAGCGTCGCATCCTCTCCCATGTCCACACCACCAGGAGACTACCATGAACTTTCTCATGACCATCGCAGCCGGCATCGTTGCCGCATTCATGATGACCGGTTCGGCTTCGGCCGCCAGCCATTCCAAGGACATCGTCGACACCGCAGCCGGCAATGCCGACTTCTCGACGCTGGTTGCCGCCGTGCAGGCCGCCGGTCTCGTCGAAACGCTGAAGGGCGAAGGCCCGTTCACCGTTTTCGCACCGACCAACGAAGCTTTTGCCGCCCTCGGCATGGTCGTCGATGACCTGCTGAAGCCCGAAAACAAGGACAAGCTAGTTGCCGTCCTGACCTACCACGTCGTTGCCGGCAAGGTCATGTCGACTGATCTGGCCGCTGGCACCGTTGCCACTGTCCAGGGCTCGAACGTCACCGTCAACCTCGACAACGGCGCCATGATCAACGACGCCAAGGTTGTCACCGCCGACATCGAGACCTCGAATGGCGTCATCCACGTCATCGACAAGGTCATGGTGCCGGAAGGCGTTCTCTGATCCTTCTTCCGATCGGACGCACGGAAAGGCCCGCCACTTGGCGGGCCTTTTTGTTTGAGGGGCGGGGAGGAGAAGGCGGGGATTGAGAACCCAAGCGTATGGGTGAGAGGAATGCAGGCGCAGTCCCGGTGTCTCCAGTTTGGGGCCCTGTCACCCGCCTCCCCATTTCCAGATCAGCCGCACTCGCGCCGCTCAAATACTGACAGCGTTTCCGTTGACGGCCGTCTCTCGGGAAAATGACCTGGTCACTTTTCAGTTTAATCACGGGTAAAGGTCTAAGTGTGATCTTGGGTTACCTGTGGAAAAAGGGCGCCCTTGATGATTGAAGTTTGTATCGAAGCCAGCCCGGATTTCGAGGAAACTGCCCGGCTTGCCACTGAGGCTTTTGCATCGGCCGATGTGGTATTCGATCCGGCTCACCTGCGCTGGTTCTATGAGGATTGCTTTCCCGAGGGCACGACGATAGTCCGGCTGACGGACACGGATACTGGCCGCAAGATCGGCCAGATCGCAATGGTCCGGCAGAAAGTGCTCGTCAAGGGCAAAGCCGAAATGGCAGCGGAACTGGTCGATCTCTTCATTCTGAAGGAATGGCGCGGCCGCGAACGTGTCCAGATGCTGTATGACGAAGTCGGTCGCCAATTCATCAGTCAGGACATACGCTTTGCCTTCGGTATGCCGAATGCCAAGGCATTGCCGGTCAATGAGCGCTTCTTCAATCTGAAAGGATACCTGCAGCTCGAATTGCGCACCGGGATCGCGTTTCCTACCCGCTCGCATCGCGTGCGTGTGCACGAAGCGTTCGACCGGACCCGCCGGGATCACTTTACGCGGATTTTCGATGACTACTCAACCGGGGGCGACGAGACCGGCCTGGCCTGGGACGGAGCTTCACTGTTCACACGGCTATGCGGCCACAAATACGTCTATGGGGTCCACGCCACCGAAGACCTGCTTCTGATCTCGTCTCCGCGTGTAAGGCGGGGCGTTCCCTACACGCTTCTCGCTGCGTTCTTGCGCCGCTCCGGCTCATCGCCAGGCCGTGCCGATGTCAGTGCCGTGACGCGCGCGGCGGCAGCATTCTGGAAGAGGCCACTATTCATCTTTGCCGGCCTGAACCGGACCTTGCCGCATGTCCCGGGCATACCGTTGCCCACGAATATTCGGCCTTCGCCGATGATCCTCCAGATGCGTGACTTTCACCCGGAACGCGAGACACTGGACTTCGACCGTTTCCAGCTTATCGACTTCGACTTTGCCTGAGCCGAATTTGAGCCGTCCATGAACACCACATTGAAACGAGCCGTCATCACGGCGGGACTCGAGGCGATTTCGGTCACTGGCGCCGGGCGGTTCCTGCCGGCCGCTGCAGGCCGGGGTCTTGTCTTCACCCTGCATCATGTGCGTCCGGCCACGGCGCGGTCCTATGAGCCCAATGCGCTTTTGTCGGTAACGCCGGAATTTCTGGACGTTGCCATTTCCGAAGCCTTGTCGCGCGGATATCGGCCGGCGGCACTTGCCGACCTGCCTGCATTGCTCGAAAATGGCGCTTCGGCGGAGCGTTATGTGGCCTTCACACTGGACGACGGCTGCCGCGACAATGCCGTCCATGCCGCGCCGGTTTTCCGCCGCCATGGCGTCCCCTACACATTGTTTGTCACCAAGGGTCTTGTGGAACGCACCCATACGATGTGGTGGGAGACCGCCGAGGCGTTGACACGAGAGGCAGCCCAATTCGATTTTGACTTCGGTGGTGGTACCGAGCACGTGACTTGCGCGACAGTGGCGCAAAAGACAGCAGCTTTTCTGCGTCTTGCCGCCTTCATCGAAACACTTGACGAAGACGCCGCGGTCGCACGGCTGAATGCGACCGCATTGGTCCATGGTGTCGATCCGGTCGCTATCGTCGACAGGGAGATCATGACCGCCGACGAGATTGCCGATCTTGCGCGCGATCCTTTGGCCAGTTTCGGGGCGCACACCGTGTCGCATTGCAATCTGGCGCGCCTCAATCCGGATCGCCTTGATAGCGAGATCGCCAGGTCGGCAGAGGCGCTCGGCGACTGGACAGGCAAAGCGCCGGTGTCCATCGCCTACCCGTACGGTTGGAAACGTGCCTGCGGCCCCCGAGAGCGCGAAGCCGCACGCAACGCCGGCCTTGCCATCGGCGTCACCACGCAGCCCGGCGTGCTGAAAGGGGCAGGGCAGGACGACTGGTTGCTTCTGTCGCGTGTTTCCCTCAACGGCCTGTACCAGAAGCGCCGCTATGTTGCGGCGCTTCTGAGCGGGATACCTTTCCGCTTGATGTAGATTACAGGGATGCGCGCCTGACGTTGCCAACCATATGGACGTTTGTGTTCGTGACGGATGAACCGCGATTTGCTGGCGATAGCTCAGGACCCTGGATAATCAGCTGCTGATTCTGGCTATAGCTGAATGACTTGATCGCTCCGCTTGAGAAGCCAACGATCAGATTGCCAGAAATCAGGATATCCTTTGGCGGAGCGGCTGGTACACCAATGCCAAGGGTGGTCTGGCGGATCACGTTGCCCGCGGCAATCAAATCGCTCTGGAAGGTTCCCGTTCCAAGCGCGAGTCCGAAGTAACAGTTCTGAACGGTATTGCCGGAAACTGAAACATCGCCTTCGACGTAGATGCCAGTGCCACCCGTTATGTACGAACCGCCAGAGTAAGTTATTGTTCGATTGGAAATATCCCAAACAATATTTCCGTTAACGGCAGCAAAGCGCCCCTGGTAGTCGAAGTTGACTACGGAAATACCCGCTCCTCCGCCGTAAACGCTATTACCTGATACGGTCGCGCCGAACTCCCCAACATCAATACCCACTGTCTCAACGTAAAGCGCTGTTTCACCAGATCCCCTGCAGACGTTGCCGGTGATTGTGAGGCGTGAAGACACGTTGGTGCGAATTGCCGAGAATTGGCAATCGGCAACAATGTTGCCTTCGATAACGGCTTGGTCGGTGAGGTAGACAAGAATGCCATTGCCTTCAGAACCAGTGGTTGCCGTATCCGTGCGCGCGACGCCCCATGAATCGCCTGCATTTAGTTTTCCTATACGGTTACCGCGGATCACGACATTGGTTGCGATTTTCGCACTGCCACCGGGCTCAATCGCGATACCATTCCGACTGCATTTAAGTATGACGTTGTCCGTCACGCGGACATTCGAAACTGCGTTTGGGGAACAATGGATGGCATGTCCTTGATTCTCGAAACGGCAACGGTCCACCACGACTTCATCGGATCCGACGACAGACACTGATTTCAGCGCACAACTTTCGAAGCTGCAGCATTCGACATGGAGCCGGCATTCGTTCGAGGTTACGCCGGATCGGGTCGAGCGTCTGAAGGTGCAATTGATAAACTTGGCGGTCGAAACAAGCGTACCGCTGTTTCGCATCATATTGACCAGACCCTGATCGACCAAGTTGCCATCGGGCGCGAATGCAACGTTGTTGCCATCAAATTCGATACCCTCGAACCGGGCTTTCGTAAACGCGCCGAGGTAGACGATTCCTGTCGTATTTGTCGCAAGGCGGAACACGACCTTTCCTTCGACCGCTTTAACCTCGATCGGTCCGGAGACCGAGACGTTCCCGAATGTGTAAACGCCCGGACGTACATGCAGCGGCAGTCCGCTAGCCACGGCCTGATTGAAAATGGCTTGTTCAGTTGCGCTAGTCGAGCCGGCGAAGGTTGCATCATCCATCACGATCGAGTCTTCGAGGATCTTATAGAATGCCATAGAGGTTCTCCTGAGGTCAAAACAGGGGACAAGTATAGGAAAATTAGCTAGATTTAAAAGAAGATAATCCTATACTGAAGCTTCTCTTTCTCGCGGCAGTGCCTTGTGCCCGTCGCCACGGGATTTGGCTCCCTACGTCGCCCGCCAGAGCGACCTTAAGGTATGCTTTTACTGGCTCCCGATTGCGCAGCAGCATGGCAAATAGAAACGCCACGAGAAGCCGGGGGCCGCGAGTTGACGCGATGGTTGTAAACCTCATTTTCTGCGCATATATACTTGCAGGACCAGTCAAAATTCAGCTTTATCTGGCGCGATACTGGGCTGTAGAGGATCAATATTCTATGAAGCGTCGTGGCTGCATTTCGATGTGCACGGCAATTGTTGTGTGGCCGTGCAGCGGAAGCCGGGGCGCAAAGAGAAAAAGCGCAAAAGCCATGCTGCGACGTGCATGCGAAGGTCACATGTCTGGGTTCCGAGTTCCGCTGCGAAGCCCCGGTACGACGGCAAGGAAGTGGTGCCCCGGAGTGACAGCATGGGTGGTGGCGTGAACCACTCCTGAGGTCAGGCATGGGTCCCAGATCGGCTGCGCCGTCCGGGATGACTAAAAGTGAGGGCGCCGGCGCTGACGCCCTCCCTCCCACTCTTCAGAGGGGGAGGGATGAAGGGTGGGGGTGACCATAATGCAGCGTCTGGAATACCCCCACCCGCTCTGCTTCGCTCCGCTCGCAGTCGCGTGCCTCCCCCGCAAAGCGGGAGGAGGCTGGGCGCCGGCGCTCGCGCCCTCCGTCATCCTCGGCCTCCGGGCCGAGGATCCAGACTTTTCTGCCATGCATTGGATCCTCGGGTTTGGAGGCGGAAAAGCGATCGATCCAGCGAATCGATCGCCCGCCGGAACCCCGAGGATGTCGGCACGGCCAAGGCAGGCCCCAACCAAACCTCAATACCGGAACTGCTCCGCCAGGATCCGCTCGTCCCAGGAATGGTTCGGATCAAACAGGATCGTGCCCGTCACGTCGCGCGCTTCACTGACGGAAACCCGCAGCACCGATTTGACCTCGATATGATCGGCGACCGCATTGACCGGCCGTTTGCCGGCTTCCAGCACGGTCATGTCGACCGTCACCCGGTTGGGTAAAAGGGCGCCGCGCCAGCGCCGCGGGCGGAAGGCGCTGACCGGGGTCAACGCCAGGAGCGGCGCGTCGATCGGGATGATCGGCCCCTGTGCCGAGAGGTTGTAGGCGGTCGAGCCGGCCGGCGTTGCCACCATCACGCCGTCGCAGACAAGTTCCTCCAGCCGCATCTGGCCGTCGACCTCGATGCGGATCTTGGCGGCCTGGTAGGACTGGCGGAACAGCGACACCTCGTTGATCGCCAGCGCCACGGTCACCCGTCCCTCGGCGTCCTCGGCGCGCATGCGCAAGGGGTGGATCGTCTCGGCCTTGGCCTCGGAGATGCGCGCCGGCAGGTCATCATCGTCATCGCGGTAGTCGTTCATCAGGAAGCCGACCGAGCCGCGGTTCATGCCGTAGATCGCCTTGCCGCTGTTCATGAAGCGGTGGATCGTCTGCAGCATGAAGCCGTCGCCGCCGAGCGCAACGATGACGCTTGCGGCATCCGGCGCAATCTGGCCGAAGCGCGCGGCAAGTTCGGCGGCGGCCTGATCGGCGGCGGGCGTTCCCGACGACAGGAAGGCGAGGGATTGGGTCAACAGGGATATTCCTTTGAAGACGGGCGGACGCGAACCGCCCGGACGGGCCGTTCGGCAAACCCTGCCGATCCCGGCCTTTACTGGCAACCCATTTGTGCTATGTCACGCGCGTTGCCCCTATAGCTCAGTTGGTAGAGCAACTGATTTGTAATCAGTAGGTCCGCGGTTCGAGTCCGTGTGGGGGCACCAGCATCCCTTTCAGGTCATGGATAAAGACGATTTTCGGATCGGGGCGATTTCCGATCCACCTTTGTTTCCACCCTTTTTGGGGTGGCGGGAAATTGGGTGCGGGTTCTGCGATCTGTTCCCTTGCATGTATCGATACAGGCAAGCGCGCAGTTGGCGTTCGGCCGAACCGCCCGCGTTCACCGCATTGACAAGGTCATTGGCCTGAACACGGCCGTCTCCGGGCGGCGCCGGTCGCCGCCGCTGCCGGTCGTTCTGCATGCATTCTGACCGGGTAATGTTCAAAAAACGGGCAGATTTTTGATCTGCACATAAAACATACGATTTTGCTTGACGCACCCGGTCTGATCAGGCTGCACTCGGCCCGCGAGTGCTCACCAAATGTCTGGCGGGTGCGTTCAATTCGGATCGGGAACCATGCGCCTTTGGATCAGAAATCCGCTTGCCGTGCTGGCCGACAATGCCGGTGGCGGGGTTGTCGTCGAAGGCAGCCGGATTGCCGAACTCGTTCCCGCCGGCAAGATGCCTGAGGCGCCGGTTGACGAGACGTTCGATGCGTCGCGTCATGTGATCATTCCCGGCCTGATCAACACCCATCACCACTTCTTCCAGACCCTGTGCCGTGCCCACCCGGCAGCGCGCGACAAGGAACTGTTTCCCTGGCTGGTGTCGCTCTATCCGATATGGGGCCGGCTCAACCGCGACATGTTCCGCCTCGGTGCCCGTCTTGCCTATGCCGAACTGCTGCTTTCGGGCTGCACGACCGCGATGGACCACAATTACATGCATTTCGCCGGCCTCGAGGACGCCACCGACATCGAAGTCGAGGAAGCGCGTGCGCTGGGCATCAGGACCACCGTGGCGCGCGGTTCCTTGTCGATCTCGCAGAAGGACGGAGGCATTCCGCCTGACCACATCGTCCAGGACGAGGACACGATCCTTGCAGACAGCGAACGCGTGCTGGCCCGCTACCATGACACTTCCGATGGCGCGATGACGCAGATCGCGCTCGCGCCGTGCGCGCCGTTCAATGTCTCGATCGACGTGATGCGCAAGAGCGCGGAACTTGCCGAGCGGTTCGATTGCCGACTTCACACCCATCTGGCCGAGACGGAAGACGAGGAGGCCTATTGCCTTGAAACATTCGGCTACCGTCCGATCGATTGGCTGGAAGACTGCAACTGGCTGCAGCCGCGCGTCTGGCTCGCCCATGGCATTCACTTCACCTGCGAAGACTGCGAAAAGCTTGGCCGGCATGGCGTCGGCGTTTGCCATTGTCCGACGTCCAATGCGGTCCTTGCCTCGGGCTTCTGCAAGACGCTCGATTTGGAGGCCGCCGGCAGCCCGGTCGGTCTCGGCGTCGACGGATCGGCCTCGAACGACTCGTCCAACATGATGGAGGAGGTGCGCCATGCGCTGATGGTCAACCGGCTTGGCTACAAGTCCGCCAGCCGTGTCACGCATCGCGATGCGCTGCGTTGGGCCACGGAAGGTTCGGCGCGCTGCCTTGGCCGCTCCGATATCGGCGCCATCGCGCCCGGCCTGCAGGCCGATCTCGCCTTCTTCACGCTGGACGAAATGCGTTACTCCGGCGCCCATGATCCCGTCGCTGCGCTTGTCCATTGCGGCGCAAGCCGCGCCGACCGGGTGATGGTTGCGGGATACTGGCGCGTCGTCGACGGGGCCATTCCCGGTTTTGACTCAGGGCGCCTGATCGCGGAACACTCCGCCGCTGCGCGCATTTTTGCCTGAAGGGGAGGCGGATCCGTGAACCACGAGACCATCCCGGTGATCGACCTGTCCGGAATGTTGGCCGGAACACCCGGCGCGATGGACGCTGTCGCAGTTGAGATCGGCAAGGCCTGCCGCGGTATCGGCTTTTTCTACGTGACCGGCCATGGCGTGCCGGATTTGCTTGTCGACGCCGTTTTTGCGCATTCCGCGCAGTTCTTCGCCCTGCCGGATGCCGAAAAGCGAAAGGTGCAGTACGCGCCGGCGACCGGCAACCGTGGCTACATTCCGCTGAAGGGCGAGGCGCTTGATCCGTCAAAGCCGCAGGATGTCAAGGAAGCGTTCAATATCGGGCTCGAACTGGCCTCGACCGATCCGGAGATCATTGCCTGCGCCAGATTCCGCGCACTGAACCTGTGGCCGGACATGCCGGGCTTTCGCGAGACCATGCTCGCCTATTTCAAGGCCGCCTGGACTTTGGGGTGCACCTTGCACGAAGCTTTTGCCACCGATCTCGGCATTGACCGTCATTTCTTTGCCGACAAGCTCGACCGGCCGCTGGCGACCCTGCGACTGCTCCACTATCCGCCCAGGCCGGATATTCTGGAAGTTGGCCAACTCGGCGCGGGAGAACACACAGACTATGGCTGCGTCACACTGCTGCTGACGGATAATGCCGGCGGGCTGGAGGTGCGCACACGCGATGGCCAGTGGCTGGCCGCGCCCCATGTGCAGGGTGCTTTTGTCTGCAACATCGGCGATTGCCTGATGCGCTGGACGAACGACATCTATGTTTCGACGCCGCACCGCGTTGTGAACCCTGCGGGCCGTGAACGCTTTTCGGTAGCATTCTTCCTCGACCCGAACCCGGACGCATGTGTCGAATGCCTTCCCGGCTGTGCCAGTGCGACGAACCCTTCAAGATACCCGCCGACAACCGGTGCCGATTATCTCGAGTCCCGCCTCAATCCGACCTACGCCAAGGGCGGGCTGACTTGAGTTGGCGAATGCAGCCCAATTCGCTGGCCCGTGTTTCGGGGCCCTTCGCCTCATTGCATGCAATGCCAACACAAATGCGCATAAATTAATCAACAATTCATCTATGGCTATTTGTTGATCATTTGAGCGCTCCGTCGGCCGCCAGCCGCTGTCGTCCGTGCTGGGGATGTATTGGCTTAACTATCTGAAAAATCCCATGAATTTTTCGCAGGTGATGCCGGATTCGGGGCTGGCACGAAGATTGCTCTCTCAAGATCAGGGCAATGGTGCGGCATTTGTGCCGTTGCGCAACACGACCTCCCAGGACGTAAACATGCAGGAGCAGCTCATGTCACTCGAAGGAATTTCCCGCCGTTCACTTCTCAAGGCCGGCATTGCCGGACTTGCCACCACCGCCTTGCCATTGGGCTTCATTCGACCGGCGCGCGCGGCGGGCGAAGTTGTCCTCGGATCGGTCTATGTCGGACCACGCGACGACTTTGGATGGAACCAGGCCCATGCGGTCGCCATGGAAGTGCTGAAGTCCGTCGCCAACGTCAAAGTGATCGAGGAAGAAAACGTCCCCGAGACGGACGCCTGCGCAAAGTCCATGGAATCCATGATCAATCTGGACGGCGCCAACCTGATCCTTGGAACCCCGTTCGGTTATTTTGATCCGTTCATGATCGATCTGGCCAACAAGTATCCCGAGGTCCAGTTCCGCCATGCCGCACCGCTCTGGAACAAGGACAAGCATCCGGCCAATCTCGGCGGCTATTTCTGCTACCTCAACCAGGCCCACTACGTGAACGGTGTGGCAGCAGGTCTCTCGACGACCACAGGCAAGATCGGTTTCGTCGCAGCCAAGCCGATCCCGACCGTGCTTTCCAACATCAACTCGGTCCTGCTCGGTGCCCGCTCGGTCAATCCGAATGCCACCGTCCAGGTGATTTTCACCGGCGACTGGTCTCTGCCCGTGCGCGAGGCGGAAGCAGCCAATGCGCTGGTCGATGCCGGCTGCGACGTTATCACCTGTCACGTTGACGGCCCGAAGGTCGTCATCGAGACAGCCGAAGGTCGCGGTGTGAAATCCTGCGGCCACAATGCCTCGCAGGCCCCGCTGGCGCCGAAGGGCTTCATCACCGGCGCCGAGTACAAGTGGGAAACCATCTACACCATGTTTGCCGACATGCTGGCCAAGGGCGAGGCACTGCCGAACGTCGTCGTCGGCGGCTATGACAATGACATGGTGAAGAACACCGCCTTCGGTGCCGGCGCGACTCCGGAAGCGATTGCGGCAGCCGAAGCGGCCATTGCCGGCCTCAAGGCCAAGAAGCCGATCTATGTGGGCCCGTTGAGCGACAACAATGGCAACGTCGTCATCGACAAGACCTATGACAACTATGACCCGTTCCTCGACGGCATGGGCTACCTGCTCGACGGTGTGATCGGTTCGATCACCTGATCCGGCGCTGCCTCGGGGGCCGTCCGCAAGGGCGGCCCTGTTTGCCCCTGGAACCCGCGTGAAG
This sequence comes from Roseitalea sp., assembly GCA_041752455.1. GTDB lineage: Bacteria > Pseudomonadota > Alphaproteobacteria > Rhizobiales > Rhizobiaceae > JBGSWL01. Next base: position 11,963 of record JBGSWL010000089.1, read on the forward strand.
GTCATGGCCCCGATTCAGACTGCCTCATCGCCCGGCCTTGCCATGTCGCCCCGCATGCTTGCGACGGCTGAGACGTTCGCCATACCCGCAGGCGCGCTGCTCGTTTCGGCGGCGCTGTTCTCGGTCTTCCTTCTCCTGCTGGGCAAGAGCCCGGCGGATTTCTTCGCGCTTGTGTGGCAAGGCGGGTTCGGGACTTCGTTTTCGTTCCAGAACACGCTTCAGCGAGCCGCCCCGCTGATCCTCACCGCGCTTGCCTTCGCCATTCCCGCCCAGATCGGGCTGACCATGATCGGGGCGGAAGGCTCTCTCGTGATCGGCGGCTTTGCTGCGGCGGCCATCGGCGTGCCGCTGGTCACATCCGGCGCTCCGGTCTTGTTGACGATGGTGTTCATGGCGGCTTTTGCCATGGCTGCCGGTGCCGGTTGGAACGCGCTGGCCGGGTGGCTCCGCCAAGGGCGCGGGGTCAACGAGACGATTTCGACCCTACTGCTCACCTATATCGCGATTGCGGTGATGAACTTCTTCGTGGAAGGCGCACTTCGCGATCCCGCCTCGCAGAACAAGCCGTCGACCATGCCGATCGGCCGCGACTACATGGTGGGCAACATTCCAGGCACTGATGTGCACTGGGGTCTGGTTGCGGGCATCGTGCTGGCCATCCTGCTGCAGTTTCTGATGGCGCGAACGACATTCGGCTTTGCCGCTCGCATGACCGGAGGCAACCAGCGGGCAGCGCTTGCCCAGGGTCTTCCCGTCGGCAAGCTCGTCCTTGCCTGTTCCGCGATCGCCGGGGCTTGCGCCGGGCTTGCCGGCTACTACGAGGTGGCCGCCATCCACGGACAGGCCAACGCATCGCTGGTGGCGGGCTACGGCTTCACCGGAATTCTTGTCTCCTTCCTTGCCCGCCATAATCCGCTCGCCATCGTGCCTGTCGCGATCATGTTCGGCGCCATCGAGGCATCCGGTGGCCTGGTCCAGCGGCGCATGGACATGCCGGACGCGACGGCGCTGGTCCTGCAAGGGATCATCTTTGTTGTGCTGCTGGCATCCGAAACGCTGCACGGCCGCTTCGCGATTTTCCGACCAAAGGCGGAGGTTGAGCGCACATGAGCAGCGGCGACATCATCACCATCCTCATTGCCATGCTCGGCGGCGCCATCCGGGTCTCCACGCCCTTCATGTTCGTGGCGCTCGGCGAAACGCTGACGGAGAAGTCCGGTCGCATCAATCTCGGCCTCGAAGGCAACCTCGTGCTCGGCGCGATGGTTGCCTATGCGGTGTCGTTCCATACCGGATCGCCGTGGCTCGGCGTTCTGGCCGCCGGGTTCTCGGGCGTCTTTCTCGGCCTTTTGCACGGTACGATATGTTCGCTCAAGCGCGTCAACGATATCGCTGTCGGCATCGCGATGATGAGCTTTGGCACGGGCATCGCGTTCTTTTTCGGCAAACCCTACATCCAGCCCTCGGCCCCGAGGCTGGAGGCCATGCCGCTTGGCGGATGGTCCGACAACCCGGCGCTCGCCAAAGCGCTCGAGATCAACCCGCTTTTCTTCATCGGGATCGCCGTCGCGATCGTGATGTGGTGGGCGCTTGCCAATACGCGGGCAGGGCTGATCCTGCGCACGACTGGCGACAGTGAACCGGCGGCGCGCGCCATGGGCGTCAACCCGGTTGCCGTGCGCATCGTCGCAACGGCGCTCGGCGGCTATCTTGCCGGAACCGGCGGGGCGTTCCTGTCGCTTTCCTATCCGGGTTCGTGGAACGAGGGCCTGTCCTCCGGCCAAGGACTGATGGCGGTGGCGCTCGTGATTTTTGCCCGGTGGAACCCGCTGCGCTGCATTTTTGCTGCCCTCCTTTTCGGCGCGGCCGGAGCCATCGGACCAGCGCTCCAGTCGGTCGGCATCAGCCAAGGCTACTACTTCTTCAACGCAGCCCCCTACATCCTCACGCTTTTCATCCTGATTGCCTCGGCCCGTTCCAACGCTGCGTCCAGCGAAGCGCCGGGCGAACTGTCCATCGTGAAATAGGAGAACGCCCATGAGTGCGCTTGGCGGATTGAACAAGACCCCGAACGGCGTGGTGATCGGATTGGTGCAACTCCAGTTGCCGGTTGTCGTCACGCCGAAGGACCTCAAGGCCCAGACAGACAAGATCGTCGCGATGGTCGCCAAGGCACGGCGCAACATGCCGACCATGGACCTCGTCGTGTTCCCCGAATATGCGCTGCACGGCCTTTCGATGGACACCAACCCGGCGATCATGTGCGCGCTCGACGGTCCGGAAGTGGCCGCTTTCAAGAAAGCCTGCAAGGACAACGTGATCTGGGGCTGCTTCTCGATCATGGAGTACAACCCGGAAGGCAATCCGTGGAACAGCGGGCTTGTCATCGACGACCAGGGCGACCTGAAACTCTACTACCGCAAGCTTCACCCGTGGGTTCCGGTCGAACCCTGGGAGCCGGGTGATCTCGGCATTCCGGTGATCGACGGGCCGAAGGGTTGCAAACTGGCTTTGATCATCTGCCATGACGGCATGTTCCCGGAAATGGCGCGCGAGTGTGCCTACAAGGGCGCAGAGATCATGCTCCGAACGGCCGGCTATACGGCACCGATCCGCGACAGCTGGCGTTTCACCAACCAGGCCAACGCCTTCCACAACCTGATGGTCACGGCCAATGTCTGCATGTGTGGTTCGGACGGCACGTTCGACTCCATGGGCGAGGGGATGATCGTCAATTTCGACGGCTCGGTGCTTGTGCATGGCACGACAGGCCGGCCCGACGAGATCATCACCGCCGAAGTCCGCCCGGACCTCGTGCGCGAGGCCCGTATCCACTGGTCGGTGGAGAACAACATCTACCAGCTCGGCCACCGCGGCTACACCGCCGTTCTCGGCGGCGCGCAGGACTGCCCATACACCTTCATGCAGGACATGGTGGCCGGCACCTACCGGCTGCCGTGGGAGGACGAGGTGGTGCACACGGATGGAACCTCCTGCGGTTTCGACAAGCCGGTGCGGCGCTACGGCGGACCGGCACTCAAGGCAGCGGAGTAGAGCCCATGAATGCAATCACGACCGCATCACTCGCCGAAGGTCCGGTAACGGCCGATCCCTATTCCTGGCCCTTTGACGGGGATCTCCGGCCGCAGAACACAGCGCTGATCGTGATCGACATGCAGACCGATTTCTGCGGGAAGGGCGGCTATGTCGATACGATGGGCTATGACCTGTCGCTGACGCGCGCGCCGATCGAGCCGATCAAGGCGGTCCTTGCGGCCATGCGCGCCAAAGGCTTCACCATCATTCACACCCGTGAAGGCCACCGGCCGGACCTGTCCGATCTTCCGGCCAACAAGCGCTGGCGGTCGCAGCGCATCGGTGCCGGGATCGGCGATCCGGGACCGTGCGGCAAGATCCTCGTGCGCGGCGAGCCGGGCTGGGAAATCATCGACGAACTCAAACCGGAGCCCGGCGAGATCATCATCGACAAGCCGGGCAAGGGCTCGTTTTGCGCCACCGACCTGGAACTGCTGCTGAGGATGCGCGGTATTCGCAACATCATCCTGACCGGCATCACGACCGATGTCTGCGTCCACACCACCATGCGCGAAGCCAATGATCGCGGCTTCGAGTGTCTGCTGCTGGAGGATTGCTGCGGCGCGACCAAATTCGAAAACCACCTCGCGGCAATCGACATGGTCAAGATGCAGGGCGGTGTTTTCGGTGCTGTCGCACCAAGCGCTGCGCTGCTGCAAGCGTTGCGGAGCCTGTGATGGACGCACTGGCGGCGATGCCCAGACCTGCGGCGGAAATGGGCAAGCGGGCCTTTGCCCTCGAGACCGTCGGGATGACCAAGGTGTTCGGCGCGTTGCGCGCGCTCGATGATGTCTCGCTCCGCATCGAAGCCGGCGAGTTTCACGCTCTGCTCGGCGAAAACGGCGCCGGAAAGTCGACGCTTGTCAAGTGCATCATGGGCTTCTATCCGCCGACACGTGGCCAATTGCTGGTCAATGATCGCGAGACCGTCATCCGTTCACCTGCCGATGCGAGGTCCGCCGGAATCGGGATGGTCTACCAGCACTTCACGCTCGTGCCTTGCCTGACCGCTGCCGAGAACATGGTGATATCCCGTGCCGACGTTCCGGTGATCATCGACTGGAAGAAGGAACGCGCCGAACTCGAAGCCTTCATGGAGCGCATGCCGTTTCGCGTGCCGCTGGAGATGAAGGTCTCGGGGCTCTCGGCGGGTGAGAAGCAAAAGCTGGAGATCCTGCGCCAGCTCTATCTGGACCAGCACTTCCTCATTCTGGACGAGCCGACCTCGGTGCTGACTCCGGCGGAAGCCGACGAAGTCCTCGGTCTGCTCCATGACATGGCGCGGGCCGGAGACATCACGGTCCTGATGATCACGCACAAGTTCCGCGAGGTGAATGCCTTTGCAGACCGCTTCTCGGTGCTGAGGCGCGGGGCATTTGTTGGCGGCGGGACGGTAGGCGAAGTGAGTACTGACGAGATGTCGCGGATGATGATCGGCGAGACACAGATCCGGAAATCCGCAGCCAGGCAAAAGGATGTGCGCAGCAAAGTGCGGCTCGAACTGGCCGGCATCCATGTCGATGACAATGAGGGGCTGCCGGCGGTGGCGGCTGTCGACCTGAAGATCGCCGGCGGCGAGGTCCTCGGCATTGCAGGCGTCTCGGGCAATGGCCAGTCCGAGCTTGTGGAAGCGATATCCGGTCAACGGCCGATGCAGGACGGACGCATCTTCATCAATGGCAAGCCGTTTGAATCCACACGCGCCGACTTCGACCGCTTCAAGGTCTTCGGACTTCCCGAGGAGCCCCTGAAGAATGCTGCCGTTCGCCGCATGAGCGTTGCCGAGAACATCGCCTTCCGGTCGTTCGACAAGCCGCCTTTGGCCGGCCTTGGCTGGTGGCTGAAGCCGGCGAGCATGCGCGACAAGGCCGCCGGCCTGATCGAGCGATACCGCGTCAAGACACCCTCCACCGACACGCCGATCGAGAACCTCTCCGGCGGCAACGTACAGCGTGCGATCCTCGCCCGTGAACTGTCCGGCGACGTCGATGTGCTGATCGTAGCCAACCCGTGCTTCGGGCTGGACTTTGCATCGGTCGCGGAAATCCGCGCGCAGATCATGGACCAGCGCAACAAGGGCGCTGCCGTGCTGCTGGTGTCGGAGGATCTCGATGAAATCCTCGAACTCTCGGACCGGGTCGCCGTGATGTCGGAGGGCCGTATCACCTATGTTTCACCGATCGGCGAGACGGACCGCAACACGATCGGCGCCCACATGGCGGGCCACTGAGATGATGAAGGTAAAGGCGGAGCCCTATGACTACAGCCTCGATCCTGCCGGCGTGGCGCTGGTCGTGATCGACATGCAGCGCGACTTCATCGAACCGGGCGGGTTCGGCGATGCCCTCGGCAATGATGTGTCGCGCCTGTCGGCGATCATTCCGGCGACTGCCCGCCTGATCGCGCTGTTTCGCCGGACAGGCTGGCCGGTGATCCACACGCGCGAGGCGCATTTGCCGGACATGTCCGATTGTCCGCCGTCAAAGGTTGCGCGCGGCAACGCCCCGGTGCGGATCGGGGAAGAAGGCCCCATGGGCCGGCTGCTGGTGCGGGGCGAGGCCGGCAATGCCATTGTGCCGGACCTTGCGCCGCTCGACGGCGAACTGGTGATCGACAAGCCTGGCAAGGGCATGTTCTGGGCCACCGAGCTGCATGAAACGCTTCAATCGCGAGGCATCACGCATCTGGTCTTTGCAGGCGTGACGACCGAGGTCTGCGTGCAGACCTCCATGCGCGAGGCCAATGACCGGGGCTATGAATGCCTTCTGGTGACCGATTGTACCGAGAGCTATTTCCCGGAATTCAAGGCGGCCACCATCGCCATGATCACGGCACAGGGGGGCATCGTCGGTTGGGCCGCACCGCTGGACGCCTTGGAACGCGCCGTCGAGGGAGAGAAAGCATGAATGAACGGATGGGCCGATGGGCGGGCCGCAACAGCGACAAGGACGCCGTGCGCGCCGATGTCTGGTCGGCTCTGGAAGCCGACGGCATGGCCATGGGGCCGACCTGGAGCCACATACCGAACTTCATCGGCGCCGACATGGCCGCCTGGCATCTGGCGCAGACCGATGCATGGAAGGCGGCGCGCACGGTCAAGTGCAATCCTGATCCGCCGCAAATTCCGCTGCGTCTGCGCGCGCTCTACGAAGGCAAGACCGTCTATGCGCCGGTGCCGTACCTGACCAAGGACTTTCCCTATCTGCGCCTTGACCCTGCGGTTCTTGCCCGCAAGGGCGTGTCCTTCGAAATCGCCGCGACTTCCGAGGGCTACATGATGCATGGCGAGCGCATCGGCTTCGAGGATGTCGAACCGCTGGATTTCGCGGTGGTCGGTTCGGTCGCCGTCAGCCGGTCCGGCGGGCGGACGGGAAAGGGGGCGGGTTTTGCGGACCTCGAGACCGGGATCTTCCGCGAACTCGGCATTATCGGGCCGCACACTCCGATGGCGACAACCATCCATTCCTCGCAACTGGTTCCGGAAGACAGGGTTGTCATGATGGCGCATGACAGTCCGCTGGATTTCGTCGCTACGGAAGCCGAACTGATCGTCACCGGTAACGTCGATCCGCGTCCTTCCGGCGTTGCCTGGGATTTCGTCCAGCCGGACCAGTACGACCAGATCCCGTTCCTGCGCGCGCTGCGCGAACGAATGGAGGCCCGTCCCCGATGATCGTCAACGATCCGGCAACGCTGGCCGAGGTGACGGAGGTGTTCGAGCGTTACGAGGCGGCTTTCATTGCCAATGACATCGAGGGCATGGACGCCCTGTTCTGGCAGGACGATCGCGTTGTGCGCCATGGCATCGCGGACTATCAGCACGGCGCAGCCGAGGTCACGGCGTTCCGCCATACCCAGCCGTCGCGCGGTCTTGAACGCGAGCTTGACCGTGTGACGATCACCACCTTCGGAACCGCGTTCGCAACGGCCTCAATCCTGTTCCGCCGGGATTCAACGCCTGGCAAGGTCGGTCGTCAGATGCAGACATGGGCCCGCTTGCCACAGGGTTGGCGGGTCGTCGCTGCCCATGTCAGTATCATCGACGAACCGATCACCGAGTCCCCGACAGCGGAATGACGCTTGGCCAGAACCGAACAACGCACGTCCGTCGATACGATACGCCTTGAAGTCGCACGCAGGATCGTGAGCGGTGACCTTGCGCCCGGCAACGCGCTCGATGAAGCGGGCCTTGCCGCAGAGTTCGGCGTGTCGCGGACGCCGGTTCGAGAGGCCCTGCGCCAGTTGTGTGCCTCCGGCCTTGTCGAACAGCGCCCACACCGCACGGCCATCGTCCGCAAGCCCGACGAGGAAGCGTTGCATGGCATGTTTGCCGTGATGGGTTATCTGGAGTCGCTGTGCGCGAACCTCTGCTCGATGGCGATGGACCCTGCCGGTCGCTCCGCACTTGAGCTGCTGCACCGGCGCATGGGGGCGATGGTCCGCGCCGGAGATACCGACGCCTATACAAGCGCCAACGAGACCTTTCACGGAACCATCTATGACGGCACGGGCAATGCCTATCTTGCCGAGATCACCCGCGCGACGCGCCAGCGTGTCCAGCCATTCCGGCGCGCCCAGTTCAACGCGCTTGGCCGCCTTGCCGCGTCCCATGCAGAGCATTCGGCGATCGTCGAAGCGATCCTGCGTGCTGACCGCGGCGCCGCCGAAGCGGCCATGAAAGCCCATATCGGGTTTGTCGAGACAGCCTGGCTTCGCTATGCGGGCCGGGTTCAATCACCTGAGGCGACAAAACTCCTCCAGGAACCGTAGGACGAAATGTCCCGCGCGCCCTTCACCGCTTCGGCCTCGGCGAGGAAGCCCTTGGCCGTGCTGCCGTCTTCGAGAACCAGCGTCCCGATCCCCAGCGGTGCCGGTATCGCTGCGACGAAGGAACCGAAGGCCTGTTCATCAAGTGACCAGAGTTCCACGGCAATCGGTGCGCCGTCACCTTTGCCGACGCGGATCAGGCCGGGCTTGGGTGGGACAGTGCCGGAAAGCGCGTAGAGCGTGTAGTCAGGCGCTGTCGACAGGGCCCTCACGAACACAGCACCACGTCCCGTCAGTTCATGGTTCAGCGGCATGCCGGAGAGGTGCGCGCCGACAACGGCGAGGGTCACACGGCCGTCCGCGCCTTCCGCTCCGCCCGCGCGCCGCCGGCCGGTTTCGACCAGATCGGCGACACCGGCAAGGAACGCATCGGACCCGGCCTTGCCGATCAGGGTGAGCGAGGAGGGGAAGCCGTCAGGGCGCTCACCGCAAGGCCCGGAAATGGCCGCGAGATCAAGCAGGTTCACGAAATTCGTGTAGGTTCCAAGGTTGGAATTGAGCGTGACCGGATCGGCCAGCACCTGCTCCACAGTGTAAAGTGCGGGCAGGGTCGGCACGGCAAGACAGTCATATCTGGCCAAGACCGGCTCCAGCATGCGCTTCATCTCGGCCAGTTTGTAGAAGGCGTCGAAGGCCGCCACGGCGTCAAACTTTGACGCACCCGAAATGATCGCACGCGTGACCGGATGGAGTGCGTCAGGGTCGGTCTCGATCAGTGCCTTGACCGCATGATATCGCTCGGCGACCCACGGCCCTTCATAGAGCAGGCGCGCGACGGCATGCAGGGGTTCGAAATCGATCTCGGTGATGATCCCGCCAAGGCTCGCGAGATGATCCAGATCGGCGGCGTAGGCAGCTTCAGCAGCAGTGTCATCGAAGAAGTACCGGCCATCCTTGCGCGGCACGGCGACCTTGAAACGCGGCGGGACCGGCCCGAGACCCGCCGCCGGCAGGTTTCGAGACATGAAGTCCGAAACGTCGAAGCCCTGCGCTACAGCGGCGACTTCCGCCGCATCAGCGGCAGTGGGGGCAAAGATCGAGACCGTGTCCAGCGTGCGGCATGCTGGTACGACGCCGGTCGCCGAGAGGAGACCGAGGCTCGGCTTGAGGCCGACAATTGCGTTGAGACCTGCCGGTATGCGACCCGAACCGGCGGTGTCAGTCCCCAACGAAAAAGCGGCAATACCGGCTCCGACAGAAGTGGCCGAACCTGACGACGATCCGCCCGGAACGAGGTCAGCCCGCATCGAGTTGCGCGGGACGCCATAGGGGGAACGGACACCGACCAGACCCGTGGCGAATTGGTCGAGGTTGGCCTTGGCGATGCAGATGGCACCGGCGGCCTCGAGCCTTGCGACAACGAATGCCGATTGCCGGGCCACATAGGCGAAGGCCGGGCAGGCGGCCGTCGTTTCCATGCCGGCAACATCTATGTTGTCCTTGGCCACGAACGGCAGGCCATAGAGCGGGAGGTCCTGTTTGCCTCGCGCCTCAAGCGCTTCCGCCTCGGCAATCGCTTGTGCTTCCGGCTTCATCGAGATGAAGATCGCCGGATCGTCATGGGCGCGGTGCGCGGCATAGGCAGCGCGGATCGCCTCGACGGGGGAAAGGGCGCGCCATGTTTCGAACGGTCTGGCCTTGGGGTTCATGGTTTCTCCAGTGGTCAAAAAACAGGCAAAAATGATGCATTGCATGCAATTTTCGGCATCTCAGCCACTCTCCGGGGCACTTGTGGCACTTTGGTCGCCGGTTTTGTGCCCCTGATGCCTTTCGGACGGATGAGACATCCAAGGTTCAGCAAGAAGCGTGCCACCGGGCGCCGTCGGGGGATGCAGGGCCCCGAGCAGGTTAGGGGGCGGTGCGCGTCGGCATGAGCCCTATCAGCCCATTTCGCACCTTCAAGACGTCGCTCGGGATTATCCGTTTGGCGGTGAAAATGTCTGTGCGGTTCCCGCTGTCGCTTCAGAATGTAGGAAACTTGCTTCATGAGCGGGATCGACGCCAAGGGGGCCCTCGGAGTGCTTTTCGGCGTTCGCCTTTCACGCCGGTCAGCAAGAAAACCTGTAGCTGGACTAAGCAATGTCCGGCCGGTAGCTATATCCTCCCGGAACTTGGCCGGGCTCTTGGGCGGTTCAGACAATGCGAAGGCGCACCTCAGCCATAAAGCAACCGATCGAGAATCTCGGTTGGTTTGGCGACGATGGCATAATCGCCGTGATGCGCCGGCTTTTCGACGACGGTTTCCGGGGTCAGCACCGGGGCCCGTTCGTACTCGCAATGGGCTGCATGCTCGTCGTCTCCGCCACAACGGCGATGAGTGCCTGGATCATCAGCGATGTCGTCAACCGGCTGTTCATCAGCCGTGACATGTCCTTGGTCGTTCCGGTCGCCCTCGCGATCGGCGCAATGTTCATCGTGCGCGGCTTTGCCGCCTATGGCCGGGAGATCATCCTTGGCCGGATCGGCACTGCCATCACCCGGCAGTTTCAGGTCCGCATGATCCGCAAACTGACAACGTTGTCGTTTCCGGTGCTCGACGCCAGCCGCAGCGGCAACGTGATCATGCGGATATCAAGAAACGGAAACGTCATGGCGGACGCCGTCATCCTGGTTGCAGCGCATCTCGGCGGGAACCTGCTGACCGTTCTTGCGCTTGCCGTCGTCATGGTCATGCAGGATCCGTTGATGTCGGCGATCATCATCGTCTTCGTTCCGTTCGTCGTTCTCGGCATGCGCAGGTTGACCCAGCAACTCAGGCAGCAGGATACCGATGAGTTCTCCGGCATGTCGGCCGTCGTCGGGGCCACAAGCGAGGCGATATCGGGAATGTCTGTCGTCCGCGTTTTCGGTCTTGAGGAGAGCGTGAACGCAGCTGTCGAGGCTGCCGCCCGCGGGACAGAATTGCGCAGGAATTCCATCCTGCAGATCACCGCCCTGACGCTTCCCCTGGTGGAGACACTTGCCGGCATCGCGGTGAGTTTGGTCATCATCTATGCCGGATGGCAGTCGGTCGGGTCGGGCCGCACGCCAGGTGAATTCATGTCGTTCCTGACGGCTTTCCTCCTCGCCTATGAGCCTGCCAAGCGCCTCGCCGGGATCAATATCCAACTGCAGCGCAGTGCCAACCGGGCGAAGATGGTTTACGAAATGCTCGACAGTCCGCAGGTCGAGGCGGACCGGCCCGGGGCGCTCGATATGCCCCGGCCAGTCGGCGCCATCACGTTCGAGGATGTCGGCTTTTCCTACGATGGCGTTGGTTTGCCCGTTCTTGACGGACTGTCATTCGACGTCCGGCCGGGCTCGATCACCGCAATCGTCGGTGTTTCGGGCGCAGGCAAGTCGACGGTCTTCAAGCTGCTGCAGCGGCTCTATGAGCCGACCGCCGGACGAATCCTGATCGACGGCACCGACATCGCGAGCGTGACCCGCGCCAGCCTTCGGGCCAACATGGCGACCGTCCTGCAAGACACTTTCCTGTTTGCCGGGACCATACGGGAAAACATCGCGCATGGCCGGCCGGGAGCGAGTGATGCAGAGATTGAGGCCGCCGCCGAGGCTGCGCTGGTCACCGAGTTTTCCAGCCGACTGAAGCGCGGGCTCGATGCACGTGTCGGCGAAAATGGCCGCCGCTTCAGTGGCGGGCAACGGCAGCGGATCGCGATCGCCCGCGCGCTCTTGCGTGATGCACAGATCCTGTTGCTGGATGAAGCGACGGCATCGCTGGACAACCAGTCCGAGCGGATCGTCCGTGCCGCCATCGACCGCCTCACGCTTGGCCGGACAACCCTGCTGGTTTCGCACCGGTTATCGTCGATTGCATCTGCGGACCGGGTTCTCGTCATCGATGGCGGCAAGATCGTTGAACAGGGGCGTCACGACGATCTGCTTGCGTTGAACGGGACCTATGCGCGCTTTTTTGCAACTGGCGGCCTGGATGATCGGGCAGCAACCGCGGAAGCTGACTGACAGCGTTTTCGGATTCAGGCTGCATTTTGCTTGCGTGGAACCCGCCACTTGCGCCGTTCCTCCCTGAATGCCGACACGGTCTGTTCGGGCTCCTCCATGGCTCTCAGGAAATAGGCTGCCAACGCTTGAGGATCGATTTCCATCACGTCGGCCGGCGACTTGTAGTCTGTCAGCCGTTCAACATTTGCGCCCGAGATCGATGCATAGTCGAGTTCCGGAAACGAAATGCCATAGGCGTCACGCAGCCAGACATAGTCCACCGCAGCGGCACGAATGTCGGCAACCAGTTGCGGCTTGAGGCGAACCGGCGAGACGCCGGATGATCCGGTCGGGCACCAGCGAAGCCGGTCGCGGAGAGATCGAACCCGGACGTCGTCCCGCCATGCCCCGGCGGCCGCCCCTTCGCCAAGCATGAGAAGTGCAAACACCGCTTCGGCCGACATTGACGTGTTCTCGTGGACCTCGGGAATGTCGAGAGCAGCCGTATCGAGGCCCAGCACATGCGCGCAGAAGTCCGTCACGACGTCGCGGGATTTCAAGTGGTCCCGGTGATAGGAGCGTACGACCGGGCGCACGCCGAAAACCGTGGCGATTTCTTCCAATTCCGGTCGAAGCGTCCGCAACGGATAGGGCGGACGAAAGCTGCAATCCTTGGATTTCTGCTGAAGGCGCGACTTGTAGAGGTCGGCGGGCTCTCGCACATAGACGACTGGTTCTATGTCGGCGCCCAATGCGGCCAGATGCGGATGGAAATTTGCGATCTGTCGCTCGTGCGATGGAAATATGACCTCGCTGCTCAGGACGATCGTATGGGCGCCTGTCGAGAGCGCTGTCTCCGTTGCTGCCCGAAGAAAGGCGAGGCCAAGTTTCCGCGGTTCCTCGATTGAGGTGAAGCGCTTCCTCAGTGACCGGGTAAGTCCTTCATGGGTGCCAAAAAGTGCCGTCAGGATATGGTGGAAACGGACATCGTTCTCGTTTGAAGATGGATAAAGAATTCCGTGGCGCGCAAGTTGGTCGCGCATCTGCCAAAGGCCGACCTGAAGCGAGGTGCTGCCGGTCTTCGGTAGCCCCATGTGCAGGATGATCTTCACTTCAGCACTCCTTCGGTCAACAGCTCGCTGGCAAGTCCGGCATTGCGGGCTTTGGTGGCACCGGTCGCCATCATGCCAGAACCAGCACTTGCCAGTTCCAAAAGCTCCAGAGCCACCTGGCGCCAAGAGCGCAACCCGGTTCTCAACGCGGTCAGGGCGATATCGTCCGGCCGGGCAGGTGGCGCATCGCGGAAACGGCGCAGGATCGCAGCAAGTTCGGAAGGGCTATCGGGCGTGAAATAGATGGCGCGTTCGCCGCAAACCTCGCGCATCACTGCGATATCCGATGCGATCACCGGAACACCTGACCAGATGGCCTCACCGGCCGGCAGCCCCCATCCTTCATCCAGACTGGGCATCAGGAGCGCGTCCGCAGAAAGGTACGCTTCCACGAGCCTGTCGTGGGACAGATCGGGCAGCAGCCGGATCCGCGGCCTGATCGGTTGGTAGAGCGGCCGCGCGATGACCTTTTGGACCCGTGCACGGCTGTTGCCGGCGAGAACAAGCTCGGGAACCGCCTCGTTGCCGCGCGACAATTCCATCATGGCGTGGAGCACGGTTTCAAGGTTCTTGCGACCGGTCGATCCTCCGACGACAAGGAAGCTTCCGCCCTGAGGCGAACCGGCCACCATGTTGGCCGACCCGCTTCGCAGTTCATGCGCCAATTGAAGTGTGTCGACCGGAGGCAGCGGAGGCAGAATGCCATCTGCTGACAGCCGCTCCAGTTCACTCCTCGTATGATGCGAATTTGCAATCAGTCGCTTCGATGACCTGATCACAGTCGAAGTATCGTCAAGAAATCGTCTGCGAAACGTTTCGCTGCCTTCTTTTTGTCGGGCAATCGGGATCACATCGTGGATCATGGCGACGATCTCGAGCCCAAGATCGCGCGTTATCCCCGCATCTATCAGCTTTGCAATCAGCTTCGGGCGAGAGGCGGATACAAGAGTCCCGGCCTTTGGCGATACTCCGTGGGTGGCCCAAGCCGGTGGTCGAGGCGTGATTGACGGAGGGCGAACCAATTCAATCAATCTTGAAAAAAGACCTCTTTTATTGATGTAGAGAGAATTGATTCTGTAAATTCGATCCAAATTTGATCTTATAATATCAATATCTACGGGAAAAATATTACTTTGCTTCTTGTCTAACGCTACAAATGTAAGGTCGATATCAAGCATCAAAATTTCCATGCACAGCTCTGCAGTGACCCGCACAATGCCGTTGCTTCCCTTGTGCAGATCGCTGGAGACAATTTCACTGACATCGAAATATATATGTTTCAAGAATGCGGTCCTAAACGCGACAGGCGTAATGTGCATGCGGAAGAAAGGTCAGATAAAAGCACAGCGGTTGCATTACGTAAACCCGCATGGCGGAACCCAGCCCTGTCATGCTGCCCGTTTTCTCGATAGGGCTTGCTTTGACAAAAAAATCGCGACCATATCGTTTTTTTCCCGTTTTCAGAGGGTTTCCGTCTTGTTTGGTTGCAATCCATGAATGATGCGCGCCTATCGCGAAGCCTCCTCTACCACGTTGGTGTCAGCTATCCGCGCAGCGGACATCACCTTTTGGTCCGCGTTCTCGAAGAGTATTTCAGTTCGGATTTCAAATATTGTGAATACTATAAGCCGGACGACTGTTGCAGGAACGTGCCTTGCAGCAGGCCGTCATCGATTTCACTAAGCAAAAATCACGACTACAAGGACAGTGTGCCGCTCATAGGAAACCAGCGGTACCTGATCCAATATCGATCCTTCCTGCCGGCACTGATTTCGAACTATGAATTGAAATGCCGAAATTCGGGCGAGGATTCCGAAGCGCTGTTTTGGCGTTTTGCGAACAAGCAGCGCCACCGATATGCGCGCTTCATGGAACGCTGGGGGGCTCCACCACCGCCCGGCTCGCGATTTGTCCGCGTGTCCTACGAGCGGCTCACCGGCAATGCGTTGGAAGCCTTTGCGCCGATCATTCATGAATTTTGCCCCGACCGCGAGGTAGACCGGCAACGGCTCGCCGCAATCCTGGGCAGCGCCGACCGTCTCAGCGTCGAGCAAGGCAAGCCGACGGTCGAGGTGAACGCGGGGGTCGCCGCATTCCGCGATATCCGTGCGTTCCGGTATTTCGACGAGGGCCGTTTCGAGGCTCTGGATTTTGCGACCAGCGGTGCGTTCGAGGCCATGGAAAGCCTGCCACTCGTCGTGTCGTCCGAACCGGCATCTGCCGTCACGCCTGACATGCAAGAAACGGCAATCGTTGTTGATGTCACCGGCCAACTCCAACTCGAAGGCGGGGTCCACACCGGTGTGCCGCGGGTGCAGGATTTCATCGTACGCTCGGCTTTGGCAGACGCCGATCCAGGCGTGAGCTGTGTCAGGTTCGAAAAGTACAGCGACAGTTTCGTTCCGATCAACCTTGCGCACTACCGAAAGATGGTTGGTAGCGCTCAGCGGTTTCAACGCGCCGTTTCGTTGCGGGCGATTTGGCAGGCGGCTGTCGAGTATGCGAGCGTCAACCCGTTTCTTGGCAAGGAATTCGATCGCGTGACGGCACAACGGATGGCGACAGCGCCGCATCAGAGCCAAGGCCTCGAACGTTTTGCAATGGAGTTGGCTGGCTCAGCAATCCGGTTTGAGATGCGCAAGTACTGGATCCGCATTCATCGGTATCGAAACGCTTTTCGAGCCAGGTTTTCTGCCAGGACGCTGGGCCTTCCCCAGTCGCGGTCAAAGGGATCCATCATGATCGCATCCCATCTCGTGTTGGCGAGCGCCATGGCCAAAGCCTATCTGAAAGCAGGCAGATTGGCCTTCGTTTTTCATGACAACATCGCATTGAAATATCCCCAGTTCCTGTCGACCCAACATGCCCACGAACGAAAGTCGGCAATGCTGCGGCAATTGCGGGAAACAGGGGCGCTGGCGCTTTGCGCCTCTGATTTTTCGCTGCGTGCGCTGCAGGACTTCGAGACGGAAATCGGCGTGCCGACAGCTCCTCGCGCCCGGTTCCCGATGCCGTCCACGCTATACATCCGCGCGCAGGAGCGGGGGTTTGCGGACCGCTTGAACATCGAAGGCCCGTATGTCCTGTATTGTTCGACCATCGAAGTGCGCAAGAACCATCTGCTTCTGGCAAAAATCTGGAAGCGGGCGCTTGATGAAGGCCGACCGTTGCCGACGCTGGTCAATGTCGGGAAGTGGGGATGGGGCACCGATGCGTTGAAGGACTATCTGAAAGCAAATCCGCAGCTTGAGGACCATGTCCGATTTCTTGGCCCGGTCCCGGACGAGCAACTCGTCGCTCTCTATAGGGGCGCGCGTTTCGGTGTTTTTCCCTCGTATGTCGAAGGGTGGGGCCTTGGCGCATCGGAGTCGCTCGACTTCGGTTTGCCGATCATCGTCTCCACTGCCGATGCGCTTGCGGAAGCGACCGGAGGCCTGATGCCGACGGTCGATCCTGACGATGAAGAGGGATGGTACCGGGCCATTCGATCCTGGGCCGATTCCGACGATGTCCTCGCCGAGTATCGGTCCAAAATCGCCAACCTGCATCGACCCGTTTCAGAGGGCGAAAGCTGGTTGGCGATCAAAAAGGCAATCAGGGCCGCGGAAAAGTCGTCGGATATGGCGTAATCGAAGCCGTCAACTACAGGCAGGCCTGAAACAGCGCACGGGTCCATGCGGTTGTCATCGGGACGGGATTGCCGCCGCAGGACGGATCTTCCATGGCCATTTCGGTCAGTTCGTCGAGGCGAGCAGCTTCGACACCCATGGCAGACAGGTTTGCCGGGATGGCGAGCGTCGCGCGCAGGTCCATCACCGCCGCGCGGAACCCGTCAAATCCGCCCGCAATGCCAAGATAGGCGGCGGCGCGGATGATTCGATCCTCGATGGCCTGGCGGTTGGCATCCAGCACCATCGGCATCACCACGGCGTTGGTCGTGCCGTGGTGGGTGTTGTAGACCGCACCGACCGGGTGGCTGAGGCTGTGGATCGCGCCCAGCCCTTTCTGGAAGGCGACCGCACCCATGGCGGCTGCGGCCATCATGTTGGCGCGTGCCTCGATGTTGCCGGGGTTGGCATAGGCCACGGGCAGGTTCTCGAACACCAGCCGCATGCCTTCCAGCGCAATGCCTTGGGACATCGGATGGTAGAACGGGCTGCAATAGGCTTCGAGGCAGTGCGCCAGCGCGTCCATGCCCGTGCCGGCCGTGATGAAGGCGGGCATGCCGACCGTCAGTTCGGGGTCGCAGATCGTGATCTTCGGCATCAGGCCGGGGTGGAAGATGATTTTCTTGCGGTGGGTGGCACTGTTGGTCAGAACGCCTGCGCGCCCGACCTCGGAGCCGGTACCGGCGGTGGTGGGCACGGCAATGACTGGCGCAATCTTTGAGGCGTCAGCGCGGGTCCACCAGTCGCCGACATCTTCCAGATCCCAGACCGACAGGTCTGCGCGCTGATGAGCCATCAGCGCCACCATCTTGCCAAGGTCGAGCGCCGACCCGCCGCCAAAGGCAACGACGCCGTCGTGGTTGCCGGAAAGATAGGCCGTGATCCCGGCCGTCATGTTGGCTTCGGTCGGGTTGGCATCAACCTCGGAAAAGATCGCGCGGCCAAGGCCGCCGGCGTCCAGCACATCGAGCGCCGCAGCGGTGATCGGCAGGGCGGCGAGGGCACGGTCGGTCACAAG
>JBGSWL010000090.1:0-11199 GCA_041752455.1 Roseitalea sp.
CATCCGCGTCAGGAGATCGCGCAGCATGGCGTCCGTATCGGCGGCAGTGGCTTCCGCTGCCTCGGCAGTTGCCGGCGCGACCAGCAAGACAATCTCGCCCTTGACCGTTCGGTCGGCAAAGCGCGCAGCGAGATCGCTCGCGGCCCCGGTAATGATCTCCTCGTGCAGCTTGGTCAGTTCGCGCGCCACGCAGACGGCGCGCGCTCCGCCCATGGTCCTGGCAACGGCGGCGAGCGCCGCCGCGATCCGTCCGGGCGATTCATAGAAGACGAGCGTCGCCTCATCGCGTGACAAGGCCGCCAGCCGGTCTTCGCGCGCCTTGGCCTTGGCCGGCAGGAACCCGCAGAACCGGAAGGAATCCGTCGCAAGTCCGCTCGCCGGAAGTGCGGCGAGGATCGCCGATGCGCCCGGTATCGACCAGACCGTGTGTCCGGCGGCGCGCACGGCCGTCACCAGCCGGTAGCCCGGATCAGAGATCAGCGGCGTCCCGGCGTCCGAAACAAGCGCCACGGATTTGCCATCGGCCAGCGCTGCAAGCAGCCGGCCACCGGCGTCTTCCGCATTGTGTTCATGGTAGGCGACGGGCTTGCGGGCAATGCCGTAGCGCTCCAGCAAACGGCGGGTTACCCGTGTGTCCTCGCAGGCCAGAACATCGGCGCCAGCCAGCGTCTCCAGCGCGCGGATGGTGATGTCGCGCAGGTTTCCGATCGGCGTTGCCACCAGATAAAGGCCGGGATCGAGCGGCGGTGCCGCGACAGCCTGACCGGCGAGAACATAGGTTCGCGGCTCACTCATCACGGCGCCGCCAGTTCTGCAATGACGGCATTCAGCACCATCCGGCCCTTGGGCGTGGCTCGAATGCGGGCATTGCCGACCCGTTCGACCATGCCGAGCGCTTCCATCGCTTCGATCCGCGCGGTCTCAGGTGTCGGCGCGCCGATTGCTGCAAACCGTGTCAGGTCAAGCCCTTCGACAAGGCGAAGGCCCATCAGCAACATCTCGTCGCCCTGCGCGCCCGCATCCAGCAATTCCTCCTCCACGATCCCGTGCCCGCGTCCGCTGACCGCCTGCAGCCAGGTTTCCGGATGGCGCTCGGTGATTGTCACCCGTTTGCCGCCATCCGCAACGGCAAATCGCCCATGGGCGCCCGGGCCGATCCCTGCATAGTCGCCATGGCGCCAGTAAGTGAGGTTGTGCCGGCTTTCCGCGCCCGGGCGCGCATGGTTGGAAATCTCGTAGGCGGGAAGGCCGTGCGCAGCGGTGATTTCCTGCGTCACCTCATAAAGGTCGGCGGCCAGATCGTCCTGCGGGATCGCAAATGCCCCGCGCGCATGCAGCGCATGAAACGGCGTGCCCTCTTCGATGGTCAGCTGATAGAGCGACAGGTGATCGACCGCATGGTCGATGGCCGTTTCAAGTTCTTCCGCCCAGGCATCCGGCGTCTGGCCGGGCCGGGCATAGATGAGATCGAAGGACAGCCGGGGAAAGGTCTCGCGCGCCAACGTGATCGCGGCCAGAGCCTCGTCGCGGTTGTGCAGACGGCCGAGGAATTTCAGGTCCGTGTTGTTCAGCGCCTGCACGCCAAGCGACAGCCGGTTGACACCGAGTGCTCGGTAAGCGGCGAACCGCCCGGCATCGGCCGACTGCGGATTGGCTTCCATGGTGACCTCGATGCCGGCGGGAATGCCCCACGCCGCATCAATCGCCGCAAGGATCATATCGAGCGTTTCCGGCTGCATCAGCGACGGTGTGCCCCCGCCGATGAAGAGGCTCGTCGGCACGCGTGGCCCTGTCGCCTGCTGCATCGTCGCAATCTCGCGGACATAGGCGTCAGCGAAGGCCGCCTGGTCGACGCCGCCATGGCGCACATGGGAATTGAAGTCGCAGTAGGGGCACTTGGCCGCGCAGAACGGCCAATGCACATAGATGCCGAAGCCCGGCGAGCCATCGTCGCCGTTTTGCGGGTCAGCCGAGATCAAGGCCTTCTTCCGCCAGAAGTTTGAACGCCCGCGCCCGGTGCGAGAGCGCAACGGCATCACCCGGCTTCCAGCCGTGCTTTTCCTCCGGCGTCATCTCGCCGAAGCTGCGGGTATGGCCATCCCGTACAAACACCGGATCATAGCCAAAGCCGAGCGGGCCGCGCGGCGGCCAGACCAGATGGCCCGGCGAAAAGCCCTCGAAAAACTCGCAATGGCCATCCGGGTAGGCAAGGCACAGGGTTGCGTGAAATGCAGCCCGCCGCTGGTCGGGCGCCATGGCACGACGTTCCATCAGCATGGATTCGACTATTTCCATGGCCAGCATAAAGTCACGGCCTGAACCATCCGGCTTTTCCGCCCAGTCCGCCGTGTAGACACCCGGCGCACCGTCCAGGGCATCAACCGACAAACCGCTGTCATCGGACAGCGCGGGAAGGCCCGTCGCCTTCACGGCCGCCATCGCCTTGGTGCGGGCATTGTCCCGAAAAGTCGTGCCGGTTTCTTCCGGTTCCGGCAGGCCGAGTTCGCCGGCTGACACGATGTCGAACCCGAAGGGCGCAAACAGGCCGCGCATTTCGACAAGCTTGCCGGTGTTGTGCGTGGCAAGCACCAGTCGGCAAGGTTTCAGCCTGCGTCGTGTCAACATTGTCGGATCAGCCTCCGATCACCTGTTTCTGAAGGGCGACGAGATTGGCGATCGACTGTTCGGCCAGCGCATAAAGCGCGTCGAACTCGGCGCGCGAAAACGGTGCGCCCTCTGCGGTACCCTGCACTTCAACGATACCGCCTGAACCGGTCATGACGAAATTGGCGTCCGTCCCGGCAGTTGAATCCTCCAGATAATCAAGGTCGGCCACCGCAACGCCATTGTGGATGCCGCAGGATACGGCCGCGACGTGATCCTTCAGGATGCGCGTCTTGGATGCCATCTGGCGCGAATGCATCCAGTCGAGGCAGTCATGCAGGGCGATCCAGCCGCCGGTGATGGCAGCGGTGCGGGTGCCGCCATCGGCCTGGATGACATCGCAGTCGATGGTGATCTGGCGTTCGCCGAGCGCTTCGAGATCGACAACGGCGCGCATCGAGCGGGCAATCAGCCGCTGGATTTCCAGTGTCCGGCCACCCTGCTTGCCACTGGCCGCTTCGCGTTTCATGCGTTCACCGGTTGCACGCGGCAGCATGCCGTATTCGGCGGTCACCCAGCCCTTGCCGGAGTTGCGCATCCATGGCGGCGTGCGTTCTTCGAGGCTGGCCGTGCAAAGCACGTGCGTATCGCCGAACTTGACGAGGCAGGAGCCTTCCGCATGCTTGGAAACACCGCGCTCGAAGCTGACGGTGCGCATCTGGTCGGGCTTGCGTCCGGAGGGGCGAGGCATGGCAAAGTTCCCTTTGTCGATTGCTGTTCGGTGCGGTTCTTAGTGCAAGGCGCAGCCAGCCGATACCCCTTTGAACCACAGCTGCACTCGAATATAGAAGGCAGTCAGGATGCACGACAGGCCGGTTCGAACCATGGACGCCTTGCACAGCCGTCTCGAAGACAGGCTCGACGAACGGGCGCGTGACATCTTTCGGCGCATTGTGGAAAGCTACCTGAACGAAGGCGAACCGGTCGGTTCCCGCAGCCTTTCAAAAATGCTCCCGAACTCCCTGTCACCGGCTTCGGTGCGCAATGTGATGAGCGATCTGGAAACGCTGGGTCTCATCTATGCGCCGCACGTATCTGCCGGACGCCTGCCCACCGAACAGGGCCTGCGGTTCTTTGTCGATGCCTTCATGGATACCGGCGAAGTCAGCGACAATGAACGCACGCTGATCGAGCGCCGACTTGGCGGTGACGGTTCCGGCCATCCCGATATCGAAGGGCTTTTGACCGGCGCCAGCCAGATGCTGTCGTCGATGTCGCGCGGTGCCGGCCTCGTTCTGGCACCCAAGCGCGACGGCACGATGAAACATATCGAATTTGTCCGCCTCGAAGCGACCAAGGCGCTGGCGGTGCTTGTCTGGGATTCCGGCGACGTCGAAAACCGCGTCATCGACCTGCCGGTCGGCATGACCGCATCGCAACTTGCCGAGGCGGCAAATTTCCTCAATCACCATGCCCGTGGTCAATCGCTTGCCTCCGCGCGCGACATCATAAATTCCCGCCGCACGGAATTGCGGGCGCAGGTCGATGCGATAAGCGCAGATCTCGTCGAAAGGGGCCTTGCGGTCTGGGCCGGCGCCAATGACGGGCGCGCCCGTCAACTGATCGTGCGCGGCCGCGCCAATCTTCTGGAAAACCTCGACGATGCCGCCGATATCGAGCGCACCAAGCAGCTGCTTGATGACCTCGAGCGCAAGGACGAGATCATCAACGTGCTCGACATGGCCGAAACCGGTTCCGGCGTCCGGATTTTCATCGGTTCGGAAAACCGGCTCTTTTCGCTGTCGGGATCGTCGCTGGTGGTGGCACCCTGGCGCGATGCCAGCCGGCGCATCGTCGGCGCGGTCGGCGTGATCGGCCCGACCCGGCTGAATTATGCGCGTGTCGTGCCGATGGTCGACTATACGGCGCAGATTGTCGCGCGCATGATCGAGAAGGACTGAACCTCCTGCGGGGTTGATTTTTGTGGCCGGAGCCTCGATATCGCGGGCAGGATTTCCGCAAACCTGTGAGACGCCGATCTGTTGATCGTCCTTGACCGACGACAATCGAGGCGCCGACACAACGCCGTATAAAAAGGACCGTTCCGTGAACCCGAATGACCGCGAAGCCTTGCGCAAGGCTGCCGATGACCTTCTGAAAGCTGATCGTTCCGCCCGCCGCGCTACCCGCGACGACGACGACGCGATGGCTGCCTTCGAAGATGATCTCGGCGCCTCCGCCGACATCGAAGGCGACGATGCCGTCGCGACGATTGCCAACGAAATCGCGGTGATCCAGGCGGAAAATGCCGACGTCAAGGACCGGCTGCTGCGCCTTGCCGCGGACATGGAGAACCTGCGCCGCCGCACCCAGCGCGAAGTCGGCGATGCCAAGACGTTTGCCATCGCCAGCTTCGCCCGCGACATGCTGGCAGTGTCCGACAATTTGCGCCGCGCGCTCGATGCGGTGACCGGTGCCCAGCGCGAGACCGCCGACGAGACGCTGAAGAACCTGCTTGAAGGCGTGGAACTCACCGAAAAGTCGATGATCACGACGCTGGAGCGTCATGGCGTTGTGCGCCTGTCGCCGCAGGGAGAACGCTTCGATCCGCATTTTCACCAGGCGATGTTCGAAGTGCCCAACCCGGAACTGCCGAACAACACGGTGGTCCAGGTCGTCCAGGATGGCTACCGCATCGGCGAGCGCGTTCTGCGCCCAGCGCTGGTCGGCGTTGCCAAAGGCGGCCCCAAGCCGGCCGCGCCGGAAGCCGAGCCCGGTGCACCCAACGCCGAGGCTGAAAAGGACGCCTGAATTTGGACGTCCTGCAGGCGCTTGACTATGCGGCAATGGCGCTTTTTGCAGCGACCGGTGCGCTTGCTGCTTCGCGCAAGCAGCTTGATGTGATCGGCTTCTTGTTTCTCGCCAGTGTCACGGCGATGGGCGGCGGCACGGTGCGCGACATCGTTCTGGGCCAGACGCCTGTATTCTGGGTCGTCAAGCCCGAATACCTGTCCATCTGCGCAGCAGTAGCGGTGATCGTCTATTTCACCGCTCACCTCCTTGAAAGCCGCTACCGCGTTCTGCTCTGGCTCGATGCGATCGGGCTTTCGGCCTACGCCGTGATGGGCGCGGCCAAGGGTCTGGAGGCGACAGGGTCACCGGCGGTTGC
Source organism: Roseitalea sp. (assembly GCA_041752455.1). Classification (GTDB taxonomy): domain Bacteria; phylum Pseudomonadota; class Alphaproteobacteria; order Rhizobiales; family Rhizobiaceae; genus JBGSWL01. Next base: position 5,774 of record JBGSWL010000090.1, read on the forward strand.
CCTTGTCACCGGAACGCTGACGGCCACATTCGGCGGTATCCTGCGCGACATTCTGGCCAATGAGCCCTCCGTGCTGCTGCGCCCGGAGATATACGTGACGGCGGCGCTCGCCGGTGCAGCAACCTACACGGCTGCAACCATGGCCGGCGTGCCCGTTTGGTTGGCCGCGCTGGCCGGGGTCACAGTCGCTTTCACGATCCGCGGCGGCGCCTTGCGCTACGGCTGGTCGTTTCCGGTCTACAAGTCCCGGCCTGGCCGGGACCCGGATTCCATTCCCTGAAGATCAGACAGCAATGATCCCCGCATCGATCGCCGCCTGCCGCAGCGAAACCTGGGGCCGTGGCCCGATCTGCTGAATGACGATGCCGGCGGCGAGCGAGCCGAGTGCACCACACACATCGAGCGCCAGTCCCTGCGTAAAGCCATGCAGGAAGCCTGCGGCGTAAAGATCGCCCGCACCGGTCGTGTCGACCACGGATGCGACAGGCGCAGCAGCAACGGTAATCACCCTGCCGCCCTCGAGAACGACCGAGCCCATTTCCGACATGGTGACGGCGGCAAGTCGGCAGTCGGCAGCAAGTGCGTCGATCGCGGTCTGCAGATCGGCGGTCTGGTAAAGCGAGCGCGCCTCATCGGCATTGGCAAACACGATATCGACGGTGCCCGATCGCATCAGGTCGAGAAACTCGTCACGATACCGGTCAACGCAGAAAGGATCTGACAGCGTCATCGCCACCTGCCGCCCGTTGGCGTGGGCAATCTGCGCGGTCTTGCGGATCGCATCCTTGGCAAGCGGCGGATCCCAGAGATAGCCTTCGAAATAGGTGACCTTGGCGCCGGCCGCCTTGTCGTCTTCCACATCATCCGGGCCGAGTTCGACGCAAGCGCCGAGATAGGTGTTCATCGAGCGCTCGCCGTCCGGCGTCACGAAGATCATCGAGCGTGCGGTCGGCGGCTCGTCGAAAAGCGGCAGCGTGTCGAAAGCCACGCCCTGCGCCCGGATGTCATGGCGGAAGATCGTGCCGAGATGGTCGTCGCAGACCTTGCCGAAATAGGCCGCGCGGCCGCCGAAGGACGCAACGCCCGCAGCCGTGTTACCTGCACTTCCGCCGGACGCTTCCACCGCCGGGCCCATCGCTTCATAGAGCAGGCGCGCGCGATCAGCATCGATCAGGTTCATCGCGCCCTTGATGATCGCATTGTCGCGCAGAAAATCATCCTCGGCCCGCGCGATGATGTCGACAATCGCGTTGCCGATGCAAAGTACGTCGTATTGGCTCATCTGAAATGCCCCTCGTGTTGCGCCGGGCTTAGCCGCTGGGCAGCGCTGCGAAAAGGCCCCTTCGCCAAGAAAGAGCAGCGCTGCAATATTGCAGCGCCAAGCCGATGATCCCATCTCGATGACATGATCATTTCATCCGCCCGCGCCGCCCTCGGCGAAATTCTTGATCCGGCGCTGCGCCGTGTGTTCTGGAAATCCATCGGCCTGACGATAGCCGGGCTGATCGCGATCTGGTTTGCCGTGCGCGCGCTTGTCGAAAGCCTCGCCTTGCCGTTCCTGACGGCTTGGGTGTCCGGTTTTGGCCTGCCTGACCTGCCGGAATGGACGAGCCTGTTCGGCATTGTCGCCGCCGTCATCGCCGGTATTGGTCTTGCAGCCGGTCTTGCCTTCCTGATCGGCCCGGTGTCGGCAGCCATCGCCGGCATATTCCTTGATGATGTTGCCGAACACATCGAGCGGCAGGACTACCCGCAGGACCCGCCGGGAAAGGCGATGGATATCGCCACCTCGATGCGGCTGTCTGTCCGGTTTTTCGGCGTGGTTGTCCTCGGCAATCTGGTGGCTCTCGCGCTTCTGCTGGTGCCGGGCGTCAACCTGATCGCTTTCTTTGCCGTCAATGGCTATCTGCTGGGGCGTGAATATTTCCAGTTTGCCGCCATGCGCTTCAACGATGAAGCCACCGCAAACCGGCTGCGCGCTGCCCATTCCGGCACGATTTTCGCAGCCGGACTTTTGATCGCGATGTTCCTGTCGGTGCCGATCGTCAACCTCTTGACGCCATTGTTCGGCGCGGCGCTGATGGTGCACCTGCACAAGGCGATTGCCCGGCGGGAAACCCTCAACCGATGACCTGATCGGGCAGCGGCACCAGGGGTGCCGGTTCGCTGTTGGTCTTTTCCTTCGACTTGCAGATGTCTGCAATAACGCAGGCCACACAATCCGGCTTGCGCGCCTTGCAGGTGTAGCGTCCGTGCAGGATCAGCCAATGATGGGCATGGAAGAGATACTCTTCGGGAATGACCCGCATCAGGATCTCTTCCACCGCATCGGGCGTCTTGCCCGGCGCAAGACCCATGCGGTTGCCGATCCGGAACACATGCGTGTCGACCGCCATGGTCGGAATGCCGAAGGCCATCGACATCACCACATTGGCAGTCTTGCGCCCGACGCCGGGCAATCTGACCAGTTCCTCGCGGGTGCGGGGCACCTCGCCGCCGAAATCGTCCACCAGCTTCTGGCTGAGCGCGATCACGTTCTTGGCCTTGTTGCGCCACAGGCCGATCGTCTTGATGTAGTCGCACAGCTTCGCCTCACCGAGCGCCAGCATTTTCTGCGGGGTGTCGGCCACTGCAAAGAGCGCCCGCGTTGCCCGGTTGACGCCGGCATCGGTCGCCTGCGCCGACAGCGCAACCGCCACAAGCAACGTAAAGGCGTTGACATGTGCCAGTTCGCCCTGCGGTTCCGGCCGCTGGATCGACAGGCGTCGGAACATCTCGGTGATCTCCGCGCGGGTGTAGCGCGAGCGCACGGCACGGCGTTTCGGCTTGGCTTTTTGCGAGCCGGCGGCGATCTTGTCTTTGGGCAGGGGTTTATCAGCGGGCATGGCGGCCTATAAACTCAAATTGACGACGGAAGCCAAGCACCAAGCACCGAAGCACGAAACACCAATGACGAACCAGGCGCTGCATACCACCAACGGGGAAGACGAAATGCCGGACGCCTCTGCAGAACAGCCGGTGTTTTCCGCTGTTCTGGTGCCGCACCGGTCGATGACAACCGGTGGTTTTGCCGTGCTGATGGCGGTGGTGATCGCGCTCTGCGCGTCGAACGCCGCGTTCTACTGGACCCTAGGCGCCTGGCCGGTCGCCCTTTTCATGTTGGTTGACGTGCTGATCCTGTGGTTTGCCATCAAGCTGTCCTACCGCTCAGGCCGTGTCAGCGAGGAAATCCAGCTGACCCGCCTTGGCCTGACCGTTCGAAAGATCGAGCCGAACGGCAAACAGCGCGAGCACACCTTCCGGACGCTTTGGGCGCGGTTTCACGTGGAGCGCGATAATGCCCGCGGCATCACCCGGATGCAGATCCGCGGCGAAGGCGTCGTCTCCACCATCGGCTCGTTCCTCAATCCCGATGACAAGGAAAGTTTCGCCAAGGCGTTCCAGTCGGCGCTTGCGACTGCGCGGCGGTAAAGGAAGCAATTCCAGCGAAAGTGGGAACCGGTTTCGCGCCCGGAATTGTGCAGAGAATGGGACGAAAGCGCCGAGGCTTTTTTGAAAGCCGAAGCGCACCCATCAAGTTTCGGGTGGAAGCGTCGCGCCCCATGTGGTCTCGTCATGGCACACACTGGACAAGACGAGGCATTCCCCATGGCCCAGCCGCAGGCACAACTCATCCGGCCCGTCGAGACCGGTGGCGACTATGCGCTGATTGCCGATCTCATCGGTCATTTGTCGGAGCACTGGCGCGACCAGCCCTCGCTGGACGAACTCGCGCGCCGCACTGGCATGGAGCCGACCGCCTTGCAGAAACTCTTCACCCGCTGGTGCGGTCTGTCGCCGAAAGCCTTCCTGCAAGCGGTGACCATCGACCATGCACGGCGCATGCTGGACGAGGGCCTGCCGCTGCTGGAAATGTCCTATGAACTGGGTCTGTCCGGGCCCGGCCGTCTGCACGACCTCTTCGTCACCCACGAGGCGATGACACCCGGCGAGATCAAGGCGCGCGGGCAGGGCCTGACGATTCGCTGGGGCTGGCACCTGTCGCCATTTGGCCGCGCATTGCTGATGGTCACTGAGCGCGGCCTTGCAGGCCTTGCCTTTGCCGACCCTGCCAGCGAAGCCGACACCTTTGCCGACATGGCGGGCCGCTGGCCATTTGCGGACTATGTCGAGGACATGGCCGCGACCGCCCCCTACGCGGCCCGGGTCTTTGCGCCGGAACGCTGGCGCGCCGACGAACCGCTGCGGGTCGTCCTGATCGGCACCGACTTTCAGGTTTCGGTCTGGGAGGCGTTGCTCAAGATCCCGATGGGCCGTGCGCTGCCCTATTCATCGATTGCCCAAGACATCGGCAAGCCGAAGGCCTCCCGCGCCGTCGGCGCCGCCGTCGGCGCCAATCCGGTGTCGTTCGTGGTTCCATGCCATCGCGCCATGGGCAAATCCGGCGCCCTCACCGGCTATCACTGGGGCCTGACCCGCAAACGCGCCATGCTCGGCTGGGAAGCCGGGCAGTTGGCGGGGGCTGACCCCTCAATGCGCCTTGCTCATATCCCCCAGCACGCGCTTGTCGGCGACCGTTGAATCCGCGTGCAGGCGGTAGACCATCGGCACGCCGGTGCCGAGGTTGAGTTCGAGGATGGCTTCCTTGCTCATCCGGTCGAGCACCATGACGAGTGAGCGCAGCGAGTTGCCGTGTGCGGCGACGAGAACGCTCTGCCCGCGCAGCACGCGCGGCAGGATTTCGGTCATGTAGTAGGGCCAGACGCGCGCGCCGGTATCGCGCAGGCTCTCGCCTTCCGCGCCGGGCGGCGGCACGTCATAGGACCGGCGCCAGATATGCACCTGCTCCTCGCCCCATTTGGCGCGGGCATCATCCTTGTTGAGGCCGGCCAGATCACCATAGTTGCGTTCGTTGAGCGCCTGGTCGTGGATGGTTTCGAGGTCCGGCTGGCCGACCCCGTCGAGGATCATCTGGCAGGTCTTTTCGGCGCGTTGCAGCACCGAGGTAAAGGCGACATCAAAATGCAGGCCCTCATTGGCGAGCACGCGGCCCGCCTCGATCGCCTCTTCCACGCCCTGCTGCGTAAGGTCCGGGTCTTTCCAGCCGGTGAACAGGTTGAGCTTGTTCCATTCGCTCTGGCCGTGGCGCACAAGGACAAGGGTTCCGGACATGGTTTTTCTCTCCCGTTGGTGAAGGGCTAGGTGAGCCCGAGGACGTCGCGCATCGAATAAAGGCCCGGCGCCTTGCCATGCGCCCAGACGGCGGCAGCAACGGCGCCGCGCGCAAAGATCGAGCGGTCCTCCGCATGGTGCGACAGGATCACCCGCTCGCCGGGGCCGGCAAGAATGACCGAATGGTCGCCGACAACCGATCCGCCGCGCAGCGAGGCAAAGCCGATGGCGCCATCCGGGCGGGGGCCGGTGTG
>JBGSWL010000091.1:0-11538 GCA_041752455.1 Roseitalea sp.
GGCTACAAACCGCCCGCGCCGGAAGCTATCCTGTGGCCTGCTGCGCAACGCGGACCAGCTTCGCCGGCCACGCCCGCCGTAGCGCCAAGACCCGTCATACACTAACATTAAACCCGGACCACATGTGGGGGGCCGGCCAGCACCATCCGACACCAGACGGATTGGTTTACGAGGTAAATATGCGCGCAGCGCGGCTACTGAAAGAGTGGGTCACGGTCGGCGTGATCGTCGCGTTCGACTTCGGAACCGACGAGGTCTGGGTCCTACGGCGCGCCGTCGGAGACTGGGTTTTCGGCTTTTTCTATCCGAAGGCCAAGGTCGTGGCGCACATAAGCGAGGGCACGGTGCTGCCGGACATCATCTATGGGAATCCCGCCCGGCAGAAGGTCCGAGTACCGGTTCGCCGCCCGCCTATACGCAGTTGGAAACGCATTGGCCCGAGGTTTTAAACTTCGGGCTGACAAGGTGTCCTAGTTCCTCCAAATGCGCCATACACCTCCGGTCACTGAGCGCCGGTAGGGCATCAAATCTTTTGGCTATCTGCAAGTTGTTTCAAATCTGGCCGCGGGTGTCCGCTCTTGCCCGGCCCTCTGGTTCGCTTGCACCTGCCGCGAACGGCAGCTTACCGCCCATTGTGGCCCTTTGCGCGACCTTGATGAATAATCGCTTTGTAGCGAATGGCTTTGGATAATGAGCGGTCGTTTCGGGGCGCAAAGCGGTCGCTCAATTCCGAAACCAGTAGGCCAGCCGGGTGATTAGGACTGCAGCCGCAACCAATACCTTCGCGCTCACTTCGTTAGTTCGCAATCATTGCCCTGAGACTGCCAACGCTTTCGCGGGGCAAAATGGCCGACAAATGCGCAATCTCGCCGTTCCGGGCAACGGTCTCGCGCCAAGTCGCCCAATTCCGGGGCACTTTGCCGGCCGGCCAAACGATACGGAATTGGCGGAGTGGCTGGCTGGGGAACCTGGATTCGAACCAGGACTAACGGAGTCAGAGTCCGTGGGTCTACCGTTAACCTATTCCCCAACAGGCGGGCCTCCGGCATCTCATGGCGGCGCCCGAGCGGCGGACATAGAGGAAGCCTCCGCCAATTGCAACGGAGATCGGCGGTCTTTCTGCGGCTTGGCTGATGGCCTTCAAATGCCTCTTGGTGTTTGAGGCGGCGCCTGTTAGCCTTCGCGCAACAGAAACCAATGCGCCTGCAGCGCCGTCAATCGGCTCGCGCGGCGCCGGAGTGGATACCGTGACGAGACCTGACGGGGGCGAAATCGCCCTCCATGCGGGTTCCGTACCGGAGCAAGGGCGAGACCAGCGATCCGGAGACATGCCGCAGGGCACACTCCATTCGATGCGTCCTTCTTCGCCAGGGCGGTCAGGCAGCCGGTTCGAAACCGCTGCATTGTCCGCCAGGGATGCGCCACCGGAGGCGGGGGACAACCCCGTCGGCGCCGCAGGTACGGGGCTCGAAGACACACCGAAATCCAAGCGCGCACGGCGGCGCAAGCGGCGCCATCGCAAAGGCGCCGGTCTGACGGCTGTCGGCAGTGGCGCCAAAAATCCCGTTCGTGGCGCCAGCCATGCCGGGACAGCAGGCGTTGACGCACCGAGGCCGTCGCTCACGGCAAAGGCAAATGGCGCCCTGCGCCCTGCCGACCCAACGGCGCAAAAGGCCGAACCGGCAAGCCCCGTCCCCGTGGTCCACAGCGACCGGGCGCACCATCATCCTCACCATCACGAGGCTGAACGCGCCTATGCGGCCCTCGACCTTGGCACCAACAATTGCCGCCTGCTGGTCGCCGTCCCCGGCAAGCCGGGTTCATTCCGCGTGGTCGATGCGTTTTCCCGGATCGTCCGGCTGGGAGAAGGTCTGACCCAGTCCGGCCAATTGTCGGCAATCGCGATGGATCGCGCCGTCGAGGCCTTGAAGATCTGCGCCGACAAACTGGACGGGCGCCCGATCGGCCGCACCCGGCTGATTGCCACCGAAGCCTGCCGCGTCGCGGAAAATGGTGCAGCCTTCATCGACCGGGTTGAAACGGAAACCGGTCTGCGGCTGGAAATCATCACCCGCGAAACCGAGGCACGCCTTGCGGTTGCCGGCTGCAGTTCGCTGGTCGACCGGTCCGCCGGATCGACGGTGCTGTTTGATATCGGCGGCGGCTCGTCGGAAATCGCGTTGATCCGGCTCGGTGAAAACGCCTCGCGCCGCCTGTCCGACAACATCGTTGCGTGGACCTCGCTTCCGGTCGGTGTCGTCACCCTTTCTGAGCGTTTTGGCGGCGAGCGCGTGACACCGCAATTGTTTGCCGACATGACGGCCTATGCGCAGGACCTTCTGGCGGAGTTTGCCGCCAGCCAGGCCGGCCGCTTTGATCATGATGCGGACGAGGCATTTCACCTGATCGGCACGTCCGGCACCGTGACGACGCTCGCAGGCATCCATCTGGGACTGGAGCGTTACGACCGGCGCCGGGTCGACGGGCTGTGGCTCGCCGACCACGAGGTCAACGGCATCCATGAGCGGCTGCTGTCCTGGTCCTACGAGGAGCGGGTCGCCAATCCGTGCATCGGCGCCGATCGCGCCGATCTGGTTCTGGCCGGCTGCGCCATTCTCGAAGCGATCCGCAAGGTCTGGCCGGCGCGCCGCCTTCGGGTGGCCGACCGGGGCCTGCGCGAGGGGTTGCTGACCGAAATGATGGCCGCAGACGGTGTCTGGCGTCGCCACCGCTACCGGCGGGCAAAGCCCGGAGGACAGTCATGACCGAAAAGAAAAAGACGCCCGGTGGCCGCTCGCTCAACCAGCATGTGCGCAAGAAATCGAAACTCAAGCCATCGTCGCGGCGCTGGATCGAGCGGCAGCTGAACGACCCGTACGTGCAGCGCGCCAAGCGCGAAGGCATGCGCTCACGCGCCGCCTACAAACTGCTCGAAGTGGACGACAAGCATGGCATCTTGAAGAAAGGCGCCCGCATCATCGATCTGGGCGCGGCGCCCGGTGGCTGGTGCCAGGTGGCTGTCGAACGGGTTGGCTCAAGCGACGAGCATCCGCTGGTCGTCGCCATTGACTACCTCGGTATGGAGCCGATGCCCGGCGTTGTCGTCCTGCAGATGGACTTTCTGGATGATGCGGCACCCGCCGCGCTGATGGACGCGCTCGGCGAGGCGCCGGATGTCGTCCTGTCCGACATGGCCGCACCGACTGTCGGCCACCGCCAGACCGACCATATTCGCACGATGTATCTCGTCGAAGTCGCTGCCGACTTTGCTGTCAAGGTGCTGAAGCCCGGCGGGCACTTTCTGGCCAAGACCTTTCAGGGCGGCACCGAGCATGCGCTGCTCGACATGCTCAAGCGCAACTTCAAGACAGTCAGCCACATCAAGCCGCCAGCCAGCCGGGCCGAAAGCGTCGAACTTTTTCTGCTTGCCAAGGGTTTCAAGGGCAGGCTGGATGATGGCGGGGCGGACGGCGGCAATGCCGATCCGGAAGACTGACAGGGTCCAGAGCGCGGTCCGAAATGGATGTTTACGAGTTGCTGACCAGCCCGGCACGGCGAGTCGGCTTTTACACTGCTGCCATTGGCCGCGAAGCGGTACCGCGCTGTGTATGGAGGCAGCGCAAGCAGCGCGTGTTTGAAGAAGTCGCGCGCAAGGGTCTCGACGGTGAAAGTCGTGCTCGCGTCAATTACTACAACCGGCTCATGGCGGGTACACAAATCGGTGTGGCGCCGCCCTTGAGCGAAGTACCTCGCAAGAAAAGCTACTACTATTTCGATCTGCGGCGTGACGCACTGCATTTTGAACCAGACCTGCGCCTCCACACCCTTTTCGGTGATGTGAAATACGTCCCGGACTTGCCAAGCGTGGTGAAGAGCCGCCCGATAGGTCCAAACAACGCCAATTCGGTCCTCCTCAAGCTGAACCGCTTGCGCCATTATCAACTTCACCGCGACCCGGTACCGTTCGAGAAAAAGCGTCCCCATGCGGTCTGGCGCGGTGCCGTGCATAACGACATCCGACGTCTGCTGATCGAGGCGCATGGTACCCGGCTGGACCACGATGTCGGCCATGTCGGTGGTCGACAAGCGATCGGCGCGCCAAAAGGCTGGCTCAGCGTCCGCAGGCAAATGGATTTTCGCTACATCCTCTCTGTAGAAGGCAATGACGTTGCCACGAATACCAAATGGATCATGTGGTCGAACAGCATCTGCCTCATGCCTGAGCCACGGTTTGAAACATGGTTCATGGAGGGCAGGCTTGAGCCGTTCGTCCACTACGTGCCGGTGGCGAAGGACTTTTCGGACCTCGACGAACGGATTGGCTGGTGCGAGGACAACCCACGGGAAGCCCGTCGGATCGTGGCCAATGCCAAAGCCCATGTGGCCAGTTTCACAAACCGTTCGCGCGAAACGCTGATCGCGGTGCTTGTTCTCCAGAAATATTTCGAGTGCACTGGACAACTGGAGCCCGAACCCTTTTCGTCAGCAATTTTCGATTGAGCCGGTGCTGGCGCAAGGGGTGGGCGCCAGACAACTGCGGCGAAGGGCAAGCGTTTTGCAGCAAAACTGATCATCGGTCAGCCACTGCCAGACCGTCCACAATCGAACCAGGTCTGGCCGAGAGGTCGGCCGCGTTCGCCGAAAAGAACCTCAATCTCGCCGGGTATCTTCCGGCCGAAAACTTTCAGGTCGGCACCCAGCCTCGGTTGCTAGACGCCAGGCGGGCCGAAAGCGTCGAACTTTTCCTGCTTGCCAAGGGTTTCAAGGGGAATCCGCTTGACAACCCGTCAGGCAGGGTTGACGACCAAGAGGTCTGATAGGGCGGGCTTCTGGCGGGAAAAGTAATGGACCTCGGCGATGTTGTTGTCGACCGCGCTCGGCGTGTCGGATACTATACTTACGCTATATTTCGAGACTTGATGCCTCCGCGCGTAGGGCAAAGCCGAGGCCAGAAGTTATTCGACAGGGTATTGGAGCACGGTATCGATCCGGCTGACAGGGCAAGGATCAATTATTTCAACGCGCTTGAACATGGCACCGCCCTTGGCGATGCCCCCATGATCAGCGAACTACCGCGATCACACAGCTTCTACTACCACGATTTCCAGATGGACTCAGAGACGTTCGACCGGAACCTGCGGGTGCATACGCTGTTCGGAGATATCATCCATGTGCCGGGTGTTCCCAGCATCGTCAAAAGCCGGCCGATCGGTTCTGGTAATGCGAACTCCGTTGTCATGAAGCTGGATCGGCTGCGGCATTTCTTTATCCGGCACGATCCGGTTCCTTTTGACAGGAAGCGTCCCCATGCCGTCTGGCGTGGCGGCATCCACAACAAGAAGCGCAAGAAACTGGTGGAAGTTCATGGCGCTCGAACCGACCACAACATCGGCCAGACGGGCAAGGCCTACAACGGCATAACGCCGAAGCATTACCTTAGCCCCCGCGAACAATTCGCCTACCGCTACATCTTGTCGGTTGAAGGGGTGGACGTTGCCACAAACACGAAATGGGCCATGTGGTCCAATAGCGTTTGCGTGATGCCAAAGCCTCGTTTCGAGACCTGGTTCATGGAAGGCACACTCAAGCCCTACGTGCACTATGTGCCGGTGGAAGACGATTTTTCCGATCTCGACGAGCGGATCGACTGGTGCGAAAGCAACCAGCAGGAAGCGCGGCAGATCGTGGCCAATGCCAGAGCCTACGTGGCGGGCTTCCTGAACCCGTCGCGGGAGGCCTTGGTCACATGGCTTGTCCTCCGCAAGTATTTCGAGCGCACAGGGCAGTTGGAACCTGCGCCATTTTCAGCTGATATATTTGATTGAAGAGCAGACGGCTCGGCGATACTGGCCCAGGATAGGCTGGTGTCGCGGACTTGATCACCGGCCGCACACTGACATGTGAACGCTGTGTTCGCGCCAAAGGCCCGAACTGCGGTTGTCGCGTCACATTGATGCGCCATCTCGGTGTTGCCCCGAACAATCCCCCGAGGAGGATCACCCATGACCGACACTCTCCGTCTTTCGCGCCGTACGCTGTTTCGCGCCAGTGCCGTTGGTGCTGCCGCGCTGGCAACCCCGCAGATCATGACGCGTGCCGCGTACGCACAGATGGCAGCCGCCGCTGACGTCTCGCCGTTCAGCCGTTTCAAGCTTGGCGCATTCGAAGTGACAGTTCTCTCGGACGGCACCCGTGCCGTCGAAAAGCCGGAAACCATTTTCGGCACCAACCAGACGCCGGAAACCGTGACCGGCCTGCTGACCCAGAACTTCTTGCCGACGGACAAAGCGCTGTTCCAGTTCTCGCCGACCGTCGTCAACACCGGCACGGACATCATCCTCTTTGACACCGGCAATGGAGAAGGCGGCCGCGAAGGCGGCGTCGGTCGCACCCGCGCAACGCTTGAAGCATCGGGCATTTCGCCAGATGCCGTCACCGTCGTCGTGCTGACACACATGCATGGCGACCACATCGGCGGTGTGACCGAAGGCGGCGCTCCGGCGTTCCCGAATGCCCGCTATGTGACCGGCCAGGCCGAATACGATTTCTGGGCCTCGACCGACCGCGTCGGCACACCCGCCGAAGGCACCCACAAGTCTGTCGTCGAAAAGATCGTTCCGTTGGCGGAAAAGACCACCTTCATCGGCGACGGCGGCACCGTCGTTCCGGGGATCACCGGCATGGCCGCGTTCGGCCATACGCCCGGCCACATGATCTACAACATCGAGTCGGAAGGCCGTCGCCTCGTCCTGACCGCAGACACCGCCAACCACTTCATCCTGTCGCTGCAGCAGCCGGAATGGGAAGTGCGCTTCGATGCGGACAAGGCAGCCGCCGCCGCAACCCGCAAGGCCGTGTTCGGCATGCTGGCAAGCGATCGCGTGCCGTTCATCGGCTACCACATGCCGTTCCCGTCGGTCGGCTTCATCGAAACCATGGGCGAGGGCTACCGCTTCGTGCCGGAAACCTACCAGTTCGACATCTGATCAGCGGATACGGTAATGTTCGAAAGACCCGGCGCAGCCTTTGCGCCGGGTCTTTTCGTTGTGTGAAGCGCCGATTGAAAACGCCGTCCGCCCTTCCGCTTGAGACCTGCCCGTGGTACCTGCCACTGCCAACGCAAGCGCGCATGCCGCGCCGCACAATTCCGATGGACCCGTTCCGGAAAGACGAACGCGATGGCCAAGATCATTGACGCAGCAACCGGCGATTATGCGCTGACTTTCGACGACGTGCTGCTGCAGCCCGGCGCTTCGGATGTTTTGCCGGGCCAGACCGATATCCGAACAAAGATCGCCAGCGATATCGAACTCAACATCCCACTGTTGTCGGCGGCGATGGATACGGTCACCGAGTCCCGCCTTGCCATTGCCATGGCGCAGGCCGGCGGCATCGGCATCATCCACCGCAACCTCAACCCCGAGCAGCAGGCCGAAGAGGTTCGTCAGGTCAAGAAGTTCGAGAGCGGCATGGTCGTCAATCCGGTGGTGATCGGGCCTGACGCGACGCTCGCCGACGCCAAGCTGCTGATGAAACTGCACGGCATTTCCGGCATTCCGGTGGTCGAAGATGCCGGCATCGGCGCGCAAAAGCCCGGCCGTCTCGTCGGCATCCTGACCAATCGCGATGTGCGCTTTGCCTCCGATCCGTCGCAGCGCGTCTACGAACTGATGACGCGGGAAAACCTCGTCACCGTGCGCGAAAATGTCGAACAGGATGAGGCCAAGCGCCTCCTCCACAAGCACCGCATTGAAAAGCTTGTCGTCGTCGATGATCGCGGCTTCTGCGTCGGGCTGATCACCGTCAAGGACATGGAAAAATCCCAGCTCAACCCGCATGCCACCAAGGACCTGCAGGGGCGCCTGCGGGTCGGGGCAGCGGTTTCCGTCGGCACTGACGCCATGGAGCGCGCCGAACGCCTTATGGATGCCGGCGTCGATCTGATCGTCGTCGATACCGCCCACGGCCATTCGGCCGGGGTGCTGCGCGCGGTCGCTGAAGTCAAGAAATTGTCGAACTCGGTGCGCATCATCGCCGGCAATGTGGCGACCGGCGACGGCACCAAGGCGCTGATCGATGCGGGCGCCGATGCGGTCAAGGTCGGGATCGGCCCCGGTTCGATCTGCACGACGCGCGTGGTCGCCGGTGTCGGCGTGCCGCAGCTTGCCGCTGTCATGGCGTCGGTCGAAGCGGCAGCGCAGCAGGGCATACCGGTCATCGCCGACGGCGGCATCAAGCTGTCCGGAGATCTCGCCAAGGCTTTGGCCGCCGGTGCGTCAGCCGCCATGGTCGGCTCGGTTCTGGCCGGAACTGACGAGACACCGGGCGAGGTCTATCTCTACCAGGGACGCTCCTACAAAGCCTATCGCGGCATGGGATCGGTCGGGGCGATGGCGCGCGGCTCGGCCGACCGCTACTTCCAGGCCGAAGTGCGCGATACGCTGAAGCTGGTGCCCGAAGGCATCGAAGGCCAGGTGCCCTACAAGGGTCCCGTGTCCGGTGTCCTGCACCAGTTGGCCGGCGGCCTTCGCGCGGCAATGGGCTACACCGGCGCACGGACGCTAGCGGAATTTCACGAGAAAGCCTGCTTCGTGCGCATCACCAATGCGGGTCTTCGTGAAAGCCACACCCATGATGTGTCGATCACCCGCGAAAGCCCGAACTATCCCGGCGGCAGCTGAGATGCAGGAAAGGCCGTCCCGCCCGGCGTTCCAGATCCGGACCAGACTGGTGGTCATTGCGACATTGCTCTGGCTTGGCGCCATGACGGCGGTGCACAGCCTGTGGTTCGAACCGATGGCTGGCGGGCGCAAGGCGCCCGATCTTCTGCCGTTTGGCTATGACCTTGCAACCTTCGCCGCATGGCGCGAGGCGCTGGGGGAGGCGGGGCGCGCAGCGTTCCTGACGTGGCATACACGCGGGCTCGACCTGATCTTCCCGTTCCTCTTGACGCTCGCGTTGTTGCTGCTTTTGACCGACATCCTGTCGGCCTTTGCCCGCTTTCGCGCGATGCCCGGCTGGGCAAAAACCCTCGCTCCGGCGGTCCTCGCCGCGCCCTATGGCGTCGTGGATCTGATGGAGAACGCAGCCGTCGCGGCGATGCTTGACGGCTCGCAAGCGGTCGATGCGGCAAATGTTGCGGGGGCGGAAAGCCTGACTGTGCTCAAATTTGCCGCTATCGCGCTGCCATTGCTTATTGCAGGCGTGCTCGCAACGGTCGCTTACACATCCAAATCCGGAGCCCGAACATGAACCCGAACTGGATCTTTTGGCCGGTGATCGCGCAAGCGCTTGTCACGCTCTACATGTATGTGCCGATGAGCAACGCGCGGATGGCTGCGGTCAAGGCAGGCAAGGCAACCGCCGCCGACTTCCGCCTGCCGAACGTTGACGAAAAGCCGGAAACCCGACGCCTCGCCAATGCCTTGACCAACCAGTTCGAACTGCCGGTGTTGTTTTACACCGTCTGTCTCGCCGCCCATGCGGCTGGGCTGGTCGATTGGGTGCTGCTGGCGGCAGCGACGCTCTTCGTTGTCCTGAAGACGGTGCACAGCTATGTGCACGCCACGACCAACCGGCTGCGGCACAGGCGGCCGATCTTCATGGCCGCCTATGGCGTCTGCATACTCTTGTGGCTCTGGTTTGCGGCGCGCCTAGCGCTGGGCTGATACCAATCAGCTTGGACTGCCCGGGGTGATCTTCAGCAATCGCCCACCGGGGCCGTCCTCCAGAACCATGATCGCGCCATCGGGTGCCTGTTCGACTTCGCGCACCCGCGCATCCCACTCGAAACGCTCGGCTTCGCGGGCGCTCTCCCCGTCGATATCGACGTGAACCAATGCCTGGCCTGCCAGCCCGCCGATCAGCGCGTCGCCCTTCCAGGCTTCAAAGAGATCGGCTGAATAAAGCGCAAAACCGGCCGGCGCGATGGATGGCACCCAGAAGGCCTCCGGCGCATTGAACTCCGGCCGCGTATCATGATCCGGGATCGCCACACCGGAATAGTGGTTGCCGTTGGAGACGATCGGCCAGCCATGATTAGTGCCGGCAAGTGTCAGGTTGATTTCATCGCCATGGCGCGGGCCCATTTCGTGGGTCCAAAGCCGTCCGTCCGCATCAAAAGCAATGCCGAGCATGTTGCGGTGACCGACCGACCAGAAGGTTTTCGCGAGATCACCTTCGGTCTGATACGGATTGTCTTCAGGCACTGTGCCATCATCGTTGAGGCGGATCACCTTGCCGAGCGCCGAAGCCATGTCCTGCGCCGGGTCCATCTTCTGGCGGTCGCCTGAGGTGATGAACAGCTTTCCATCGGGCGCAAAGGCGATGCGGTGCGAATAGTGGCCCTCGCCACGAACCTTCGGCATCTGTTCCCAGATGCGTTGAAGGTCGGTCAGCGCGGGGCTGTCACCGGACGTGTCAAGCCGGGCGCGAATGACCACCGCGCCGTTGCCGCCGCGTCCAGCCTCTGCATAGGAAAGGTAGACGAGGCCGTTGTCTGCAAAATCTGGGTGAAGGACCACATCGCCCAACCCGCCTTGGCCGCCATAGGCAACCTCCGGCACGCCGGAGACCGGCGTCTGTGTGCCATCGGCTTTGACGTGCAGCAAGGCCCCGGCCTTCTGGGTGACCAGCATGGTGGCATCCGGCAGGAATGTCATCGCCCAAGGTTCGTCGAAACTGGCTATTTCGGTGGCTTCGATGACCGTTCCAGCCGTGCCGGTCACCGGAAAGGCGAGCGCCGGCGAGGCGAGGGCTGTGGTCAGAACCAAGGCGGCGAGAGTGGGAGCGGTCGTGTTCATCGGCATCTCCTTGCATCGACTTCGATACCATTCATGTTGTGCGCGAATTGGGCCGAACAAGGGTCAAGACGCGCCGTCACCCTTTCCGTTGTGTGTGCGATGGCCTAAAGCGGGCGCAAGACATTTCCATGAAGCGGCAAAAGATATGCGCCTCGGCGGCAGGGTGGCAGCGGCCATCGAGATCCTTGACGACATCGCCCGGGCCAATCGCCCAGTGTCGGTGGCGCTTGCCGATTGGGGCAAGGCGCACCGTTTTGCCGGGTCGGGAGACCGGGCGGCGATCGGCAACCTCGTCTACGACGTGATGCGTTGCCGCCTGTCGAATGCCCACGCAGCAGGCGACGATACGCCGGTGGCGCTGGTTCTTGCGGCTCTGGTCCGCCAGTGGGCCATGACGCCCGATGCGGTCCGCGCCGCCTTTGAGGGCGATCCCCATGCGCCCGCCATTCCCGATTTCATCGACACGATCGCCAGCGCCGACTTTGCCTTTGCCGATGCTCATGTGGAGGCCGACATTCCGCAATGGCTCGCCGAGCCGTTCGAAGAGGCGTTCGGCGAAGAATGGGTCGATGAAGCCAAGGCCTTTTCGGAGCGCCCGCCGCTCGACCTGCGCGTCAACACGCTGAAGTCCGACCGCGAAAAGGTCATCAAGGCGCTGGCAAAGACCGGCGCCAAGCCGGCGCCTCTGGCGCGTCAGGGCGTGCGCATTGCAGCGCCGGTGCGCGACGGCCGCCTG
>JBGSWL010000092.1:0-16560 GCA_041752455.1 Roseitalea sp.
GTGTGCCCGAAAGCCGTGACGTCTCCGCCCTTTCGTGGGGGCTCATCACCCAGCAGGATTACCATCTCCCGCCCGAAAGGCCGCCGCCGCGCCCGCCGTCAAGCTGGTGGCCATCCGACGTTCCGCCGGGCGCGATGGGGGGAGTGTATGGGAGGGTTGGGGCTGGTCGATAAGTTTTGCCTTCCCCTCATCCTGAGGTGCCCCATCCCCGTGGTTCGAGGCTCGCTTCGCTCGCACCTCACCATGAGGGATGGGGCCTCGAAGGACGAGGGGAAGTGGCGCCGGTGCCCCTTCCTCTCCCCTTGAGGGGTCCGAAGGACGGATGCGAGGCTTTCCGGGCGCAGCGAGGATGAGCCGCAGCTGGGTGAGGGGGGACTTCCCGGTTCGTCATTCCGGGGCTGCGGAGCAGAACCCGGAACCTAGCGTTGTGACCGCTGCAAGCGGAGCGCAGCGTTCACTTTGCATGTTTGGCGCTCTGGATTCCGGGTTCCGCCGGAGCGGCCCCGGAATGACGGTGCGGGGTGGGGGTGTTCTGGTACCTGACACAAACTCACCCCCACCCTTTATCCCTCCCCACAGGGGGGAGGGAGGGCGCGAGCGCAATGCATTTAATTTAGTCAGCCCGGACCGACAGCCCAACTAATTCGTAAAGGATTAGCTTCTCCGGATCTCAAAGATTTTCTCAATTGAAAAATTTTCTCTAATTAGATTCAATATAGCTTCCTCGGCCTCAATCATGGTGTCGATGGAAAGGCGCGCATCTTTAACGGCTTCCTGCATTTCAATCGAATTTCGGATGTCGACTGTGACAAAATTCATTTCTTTTAATGAATTTTGTTCTTGTTTCTTTGTCGCCTTTACAAGTTCATCCGTTGAATTGATTTTCGGATTGATATATTCTCGGTGATTATATTCTGGCATTGTGGTTGGATAGACAAGATTGAAACTCTTTTTATCACCGCTCATATCCATTCTGGGAACTATTTTGTCTGTCAAATTAATCACATTCCAAAAAAAAGAAATCTTTAAATAACTAGTTCTAGATATCAAAACCGTGATATCAGGATCATATATTTCGAGTGCACTTACTAAGTCCCTTTGCTTTGATCTGAATGTTTGAAACTTATCTGCAATTTCAGCCAACCGTTTCGCTGATACAATTTTGGTTGGTGTAATATTTGCCTGCGCGTATCCTTCAAATTCATTCATAGCAATCTGAGACGCTTTTCTAAGATCTTGCAGGGCGTCATAAAAACCAAGGAGTTTTGCCAGTACGGAGCGCCTTAGAACCATATCATTGTGGCCGGCAGAGATTGCTTTTTCCACAATAACCGACACCACAGAGGACACAAACGCCGAAAAAATTGAGAGCATACTCCTCGTCCTCTCATTTCAAACGCGATCAAAATATAAATCTATGGCGGCAGACATCACATCTACCGCTACGAGACGCAGTAGTCGACGGACCCCTCAGCTACACCCGCTCGTCGATCCACACGTCTCACACTTCAGGCACGTCCCATTGCGCACCATGGTGAAGTTGGAGCATTCGCCGCACATGTCGCCGGTATAGCCCTGCAGAACCGCCTTCATGCGGCGGTCGGTTTCGGTCCTCTTCGCATCGACCGAGGCCGAGGAGGACAGGCCCGTGGCTGCCGCGGCGGCGGCGGACTGGGCATTGGCCTCGATGCGCGCTTCCGCCGAGGTTTCGGCCTGGAAAGGCGCGGCGCGTTCGGCGTAGTCGCGGTGGAAGGCGGTTGCCTCTTCCTGCAGGGCGAGGATCGGCTTGGCGGCCAGTGCCAGGCCCGTGCCGCCGGTGGCCGAAGCAATGGCGGTGACGTTGGCAGTCATCGACGCGCCACCCTTGGAAGACCCTGCGGGCGAGCCGGTACCGGCCGGCTTCTGGGTGGTGACGACCGACAGCTTGTGGCCGCGGGTCCAGCCGGTGGACACAGGCTGCGTTTTGCCTTCGGCAATGCCGCGACCCATCGACGTGGTGGTGAACTCCGACTGGTCGACATGGGAGAGGTCGTGCCGACCGAGATAGGAGACGGCGAGCTCGCGGAAGACATAGTCGAGGATCGAGGTCGCCTGCTTGATGGCGTCATTGCCCTGGACGGGGCCGGCCGGCTCGAACTTGGTGAAGACGAAGGCGTCGACATATTCTTCCAGCGGCACGCCATATTGCAGGCCGAGCGAGACGGAGATCGCGAAGTTGTTGATCAGCGCGCGGAGCGTCGAGCCTTCCTTGTTCATGTCGAGGAAGATTTCGCCAAGGCGGCCGTCATCATATTCGCCGGTGCGCAGGAACACGGTGTGGCCGCCGATCTTGGCCTTCTGGGTGTAACCCTTGCGGCGGGTCGGCAACTTCTCCTGCTCGCGCACGACCTTCTCGATGATCCGCTCGACGATCTTTTCCGAGATGGTGACGGCAGCAGCCGCCTTCGGTGCTTCAAGCAGGGCTTCGAGCGTATCGTCATCCTCGTCCGCATCGTCGGCAACGAGCGAGGAGTTGAGCGGCTGGGAGAGCTTGGAGCCGTCGCGGTAGAGCGCGTTGGCCTTCAGCGCGAGCTTCCAGGAGAGCATGTAGGCGCTCTTGCAATCCTCGACGGTGGCATCGTTCGGCATGTTGATCGTCTTGGAGATCGCGCCGGAGATGAACGGCTGGGCGGCGGCCATCATGCGGATGTGGCTGTCGACCGACAGGTAGCGCTTGCCGATCTTGCCGCATGGATTGGCGCAATCGAAGACGGCCAAGTGCTCGGCCTTCAGGTGCGGCGCGCCTTCCAGCGTCATGGCGCCGCAAATGTGGATGTTGGCGGCTTCGATGTCCTTCTTGGCAAAGCCGAGGGCGGCCAGCATGTCGAACGAGAAGTCGTTCAGCTGCGCATCGGTGAAGCCGAGCGTGTCGCGGGCGAAGTCTTCGCCGACGGTCCACTTGTTGAACACGAACTTGATGTCGAAGGCGCTTTTCAGCGCATCGTTGATGGTGGCGATCTTCTCGTCGGTGAAGCCCTTGGCCTTCAGCGCGCCGGGATTGACGGCAGGCGCCTGGTTGAGATTGCCATGGCCGACGGCGTAGGCTTCGATCTCGCCGATCTGGGCTTCCGAATAGCCGAGGGTGCGCAGCGCCGCGGGAACCGCACCGTTGATGATCTTGAAGTAGCCGCCGCCGGCAAGTTTCTTGAACTTGACCAGTGCAAAGTCGGGCTCGATGCCGGTGGTGTCGCAATCCATGACAAGGCCGATCGTGCCGGTCGGCGCGATCACGGTGGCCTGCGCATTGCGGTAGCCGTGCCGTTCGCCAAGCGCCAGCGCGCGGTCCCAGGCGGTGCGGGCATGGGCGACGAGGTCCTGGTCCGGGCAGTTGGCGCCATCGAGCGGCACCGGGCTGACGGCAAGGCCTTCATAGCCGGTGGCTTCACCATGGGCGGCGCGGCGATGGTTACGGATGACGCGCAGCATGTGCTCGCGGTTGGGCGCAAAGCCGGGGAAGGTGCCGAGTTCGGATGCCATTTCGGCCGATGTCGCGTAGGAGACGCCGGTCATGATGGCGGTGAGCGCGCCGCAGATGGCGCGGCCCTCGGCACTGTCATAGGGAATGCCGGAGGTCATCAGCAGGCCGCCGATATTGGCATAGCCGAGGCCGAGTGTGCGGTATTCGTAGGACAGGCGGGCGATTTCCTTGGACGGGAACTGCGCCATCATCACCGAGACTTCGAGCACGATGGTCCACAGGCGGACGGCATGTTCGTAGGCGGCGATGTCGAACTTGTTGCTGCCGGGTTCGGCGAACTGCAACAGGTTGATCGAGGCCAGGTTGCAGGCGGTATCGTCGAGGAACATGTATTCCGAGCACGGGTTCGACGCGCGGATCGGGCCGGCGGCGGGGCAGGTGTGCCAGTCGTTCATCGTCGTGTTGTAGTGCAGGCCCGGATCGGCCGATGCCCAAGCGGCGTAGGAGATCTTCTCCCACAGGTCGCGGGCCTTGAGCGTCTTCATCACCTTGCCGTCCTTGCGGGCGGTCAGGTTCCAGTCGCCATCGGTTTCCACCGCGCGCAGGAAGTCATCCTTCAGCGAGACGGAGTTGTTGGAGTTCTGGCCGGCGACGGTCAGGTAGGCCTCGGAATCCCAGTCGGTGTCGTAGGTCTTGAACTCGAGGTCGGTGTAACCCTGGCGGGCGAACTGGATGACGCGCTGGATGTAGTTTTCCGGCACGAGCGCCTTCTTGGCAGCCTTGACCTCGCGCTTGAGCGCCGGGTTCTTGTTGACGTCGAAGCAATCGTCGTCATGGCCTTCGCAGTTGATGCAGGCCTTCATGATCGCGCCCATGTGCCTGGCGACGACCTTGGAGCCGGTGACGAGGGCGGCGACCTTCTGCTCCTCGTTCACCTTCCAGTCGATATAGGCTTCGATATCGGGGTGATCGATATCGACCACGACCATCTTGGCGGCGCGGCGTGTGGTGCCGCCGCTCTTGATGGCGCCGGCAGCGCGATCGCCGATCTTCAGGAAGGACATCAGGCCCGACGACTTGCCGCCGCCGGAGAGCTTTTCGCCTTCGCCGCGCAGATGCGAGAAGTTGGAGCCGGTGCCGGAGCCGTATTTGAACAGGCGCGCCTCGCGGACCCACAGGTCCATGATCCCGCCTTCGTTGACGAGATCGTCGGCGACGCCCTGGATGAAGCAGGCATGCGGCTGGGGATGTTCGTAGGACGATTTCGACGCGGTCAGCTTGCCGGTGAACGGATCGACATAGAAGTGGCCCTGACCGGGGCCATCGATGCCGTAGGCCCAGTGCAGGCCGGTGTTGAACCACTGCGGCGAATTCGGCGCGACGCGCTGGGTGGCCAGCATGAAGGCGAGTTCATCCATGAAGGCGGATGCATCGGCTTCAGAGGCGAAATAGCCACCCTTCCAGCCCCAATAGGTCCAGGTACCCGCAAGGCGGGTGAAGACCTGACGCGCATCGGTTTCCGAACCGTAGCGTTCGCCTTCCGGCAGGTCGGCGAGGGCTGCCTTGTCGGCAACCGAGCGCCACAGGAACGACGGCACATCGTTTTCCTCGACGCGCTTCAGGCGCGCGGGCACGCCGGCCTTGCGGAAATATTTCTGGGCGAGGATGTCGGCTGCGACCTGGCTGTACTGCTCGGGCACCGAAATGTCGGCAAGGCGAAAGACGACGGAGCCGTCCGGGTTGCGGATTTCGCTGGTCGCCTTGCGGAATGCGATTTCCGCGTAAGCTGACTGACCCTCTTTGGTGAACCGGCGTTCGATGCGCATGGCAGTCTCTTTCTCTCTAGATGTAGTGTTTTTCCACAGCCGCGTCCAACGCGACGAGAAACAACGACGAATTTCCCCTGCGACCGGTTGCCCGCCCGCGACGACAAAAGACCAAGCGCCGCGAGCCGCGAACCGCCGATAGCCCTTTGAATGACCTGATGTTTGTGTGACGTCCTGCTAGGCGGTTGCCGTGATCATAACCTGACCGGCACCTTATATTGTATCAGTTTGACCCGCAAACACTAAATATTGTGTAAACGGACTTTCTTCCCCTCTTTTTCGTCCCCGCCTTCGGCTTCCTGGAAACGCACAGGACTGCCCCTCCGGAAGCCGAAATCTCGGACCGGATTTGCCTGAAAACGCTGCACTTACGCTGAAAACAACCCGGCTGACTGGAACGCGATACGGTTGGCCGGTGTCGTGCAAGTGTCATACAAAATGACTCGCGAAGCCGGGTCAAGCGTTTGATCGTGCCAAGCGCACAAACACTACATCTAGGGGGCGGGTTCGGGGGATAACGGGGACAAGAGAGCCGGCTACCGCTTCGCGGGAGGTGCGGCGTGCTCCGTCCGTGTGCAGGGCAGGGCGAAAA
This sequence comes from Roseitalea sp., assembly GCA_041752455.1. Classification (GTDB taxonomy): domain Bacteria; phylum Pseudomonadota; class Alphaproteobacteria; order Rhizobiales; family Rhizobiaceae; genus JBGSWL01. Next base: position 5,876 of record JBGSWL010000092.1, read on the forward strand.
AAAAGCGGCCCGGAGGCCGCCTTTGATTCAGGTTGAGAATGATGGGCTCATCTGGAAACGGAAATCACATCCCGCCCATCGACGCGGCAAAGCCGGTCAGGCCACCCATGCCGAGATCGGCCGACAGTGTCGCGGCGCCTGACGACAGGTCGATCATGTAGAGACCGGCTGTGGCGGCACCTTCCAACTGCAGGATCGCATAGGCTTCGTCTTCGCCTTCGGCTGCCGAGACGATATCAAAACCGCCCATGGCGCTGATATCGGCTTCTGCGCCACCGATCATGACCTTGCCGACAGTCGTCAGCGTGCCGTCGTTGTTGGCGAGCGTGACAAGCGAATCGGTTTCAGCATCGAGCGCGTATTGCACGGTGCTCGCTGCCTTCATGCCGGAAACAGCATTGGTGTAGGCGTTGGCGAAAATCGCTGGCGTTGCACCAGCGTTCGCATCGCCTTCGGCATAGGCGGTGTTGGTGAAGCGGCGGACCGAGTTGGCGCGCTCGTCATTGTCGCCAAAGCCGTCCGGGAAATAGACGAGGTTGTCGCCAGCGGTCGACACGGCGCGAACGGCATCGATCTGGTTGTTGAAATCAAACGCCACCATGGCGCCCGAGCCGATGACGGCATCATCCATGAAATTGGCGGCCAGATCGATCAGTTCGCCCGTTGCCGGGTCGATCTTGTAGATGGCGCCCTGCGCAAAGCCGAGGAGTTCGCCGGTGACCGGACGCCAGGCAATCGCCATCAGACCCTCAGCCAAATCAAAGGTCTTTGCTTCGCCGGGTGCCGAAATGTCGGCCATGACGACCAGGGTCTTGCCTTCATTGGCAAGCGCGTAGCCCATCTTGCCGGCATGGCTGGCAGCAAGGGCTGTTCCAGCCGTGAGCGTGAGGGTGAGGGCTGCCGCTGCAGTGATGATGCGTTTGACCATGGGAATTCTCGCTTCTCGGTTGATCTTGTTTCGCGCGCGCATCCTGCACGCACATCAGACCAACGAAGGAAGCAGCCCGAAAGTTTCAGCGGTCGATACGTTTCTCAGGCAGCGGCGCGGTGCGCCTCGGCAAAGCGCAACAGAATGTCCTGCAAGGCCGGCTCATTGACGAGCTTTGCGGCCTTGCGCGGCGCAACCCAACGCCGTTCGCGCTGGCGACGCTCGGGCCAATCCTTCGCAACGCGCGTCACCTGCATTTCAAAGACGTCGACGTGGCACAGGACGTCTTGCCCGCGTGCGACCAGCTTGGTGTAGGTGTAATCGCCGAAGGCCTTGTCAGAAATTGTGCCTTCGACGCCAGCCTCTTCCCATGCTTCGCGGGCGGCGGCATCGTGGGCATCCTCAGCGGCCTCGATCCAGCCCTTGGGAAGCACCCAACGACCGGTGTCGCGGCTGGTGATGACCAGAACTTCCGTCTTTTCGCCTTCGCCACGCCAGCAGAGCGCGGCGACCTGAAACCGGTCGGCCACAAGCGGCGATGGCGCTGCTTCAAGCGCCACGGGTTCCGGCTCCGGAACGCGGACATGGCCGGTCTGGCCGGTCAGCGCATCACGCAACCGACGCAAGACACGTGACAAGGCACCGTCCTCGCTCATGGAATCGAATTCTCCTCGTTGGCATTCAATGTAGTGCGTCGCCTGGAATTTTCAGCGCTTGATGCTGATCAGTCACAGTTCATTTTCGGCAATAGCCGGTTCGCTTTGCGGTCTTGCCTGTATTGCCAGAACGAGTGCGACGGCAAAAGCTGCGGCCGACAGGGCAAACCAGGCACCCGGCAAATCGATGACCGGCGACGGGCCGGAGACGTGACCAAGGATCACCGAAGCGGCAAAAGGACCGACAATGATTGCCAGCGCATTGACCGATTGCAGGGCGCCCTGCAACTGGCCCTGCCGGTCGGGTTCGACGGTTTTCGAGCAGATCGCATTGAGCGCCGGCGCGCCAAGGCCGTTGCCGATCGCGTAGAATGCGATCAGCGGATAGGCCATCCAACCCTGATCGGCGATGGCATAAAACGCAAAGGACAGGCCGGCGATGGCAAAGCCGGCGATCACGGTGCGCCATTCGCCGAAACGCTTGACGACCGGCCCGACGGCAAAGCCCTGGACGATGAAGTACATCACGCCGACAAAGGCCAGCGACCAGGCTGCGGCGCGGATGTCCCAGCCGTAGCGGAAGTCGGTGTACAGCACCCAGGTTGCTTCCAGACCGCGCTGGGCGGTGGCGGTGACGAGCAACGCGATCAGTAGCGGCGCGAGCGCCGGGAATGCGGCAACGCGGGCAAGACTGACCAGAGGATTGGCCTCGCGCAGCACGAACGGCCGGCGCCGGTCCGGTGTCAGCGATTCCGGCAGCACAAGCCAGCCGAACAGCGCATTGGCACCTGCGAGCGCGGCGGCGGCATAAAACGGCCAGCGGATGTCGTAGGAACCGAGCCAGCCGCCCATCAACGGCCCGAGAATGAAGCCGACACCGAAGGCTGCGCCGATGAAGCCGAAGTTGCGGGCGCGATTCTCCGGCGTCGAGATGTCAGCCGCGTAGGCGTTGCCGGTGGTGATCGTGGCGGCAAAGATGCCACCGGCAAACCGCACGATGGCGAGCCAGACATAGTCCGGCGCAAAGGCGGTCAGGAGATAGTCAAAGCCCAGGCCGACGAGGCAGACGATCAGCACCGGCTTGCGGCCGAACCGGTCCGACAGGTTGCCGACCAGCGGCGAGAACAGGAACTGCGAGAGCGCAAACAGGATGCCGATGATGGCATAGACATAGGCTGCCTGCGAGACGGTGCCGCCGCCCATTTCCTGCACCAGTTTGGGCAGGATCGGCCATGCGAGGCCGACGCCGATCATGTTGATGGCAATCGTCGCGACGATGAAGACGAGCGCAGTGCCGGCAGGCCGGGGGGCGGCTGTAGTGGTCATGTCCGCCATGGTTCTGCGCCGTCTCCCGTTCAGCCGCTATTCAGCCCTTGCCGGCACCGGCGATCGGTTCCTGGTAGGTAAAGCCCATGTCCCAGGGAAAGAAGATCCAGGTGTCCTGGCTGACTTCGGTGATGAAGGTATCGACCATCGGCATGCCCTTGGGCTTGGCATAGACGGTGGCGAAATGCGCCTTGGGCAGCCGGTCGCGCACCACTTGCGCCGTCTTGCCGGTGTCGGTCAGGTCGTCGATGATCAGAACGCCCTGGCCGCCATCAGCCATCAGTTCCTCGGACACATCCTTCAGGACGTGGAGCGAACCCTGGTTGGCATAGTCATGGTAGGAGGCGATGCAGATCGTCTCGATGACGCGGATTTCCAGTTCGCGGGCAATGATTGCGGCCGGAACCAACCCGCCTCTTGTGATGGTGACGATGGCCTTCCAGTCCCGCGAGGTTGTCGCGATGCGCCAGGCAAGCGCCCGCGCGTCGCGGTGAAACTGGTCCCAGGATACGGGAAAGGCTTTCTCGGGAAGGGACATGGCCGATCGTCTCCGGATGCAGGGAAGTGGCATGGCGCTTAAGCGCAATCGGCAGCCTTTGCAAGGCGGGTGACGGCCGCGGCGCGGGCTTCAACCGGCCTTGGCAGGGGCTTCCACATCCAGCGATGCGATCATTGCCACAACTGCATCGTGGGCGGCCTTGAGCGCTTCTTCCTGCGCGCTGCGGATGACGATCTCGGTGGAAAAGCGCCCGTCGACCAGCTTGGGGTAGGAACCGATCATCGTCTCGGGGTGGGCCTTCTGGATGGCGCCGAGCAGCGTGCCGATGACGCCTTCGCCGAACGGGCAGGGGACGCTTTCGGCCAGAAGGCGGCGGCCGGTGCGCAGCATCGGCACCACATGGTCGAGCATGGCGTGGAACACCGACGGCACGCCGGCCATCACGAACACGTTGCCGACGATGAACCCCGGCGCAACCGACACCGGATTGTCGATCAGGGCTGCGCCTTCCGGGACGCGGGCCATGCGGCGGCGCGCCTCGGTGAATTCGAGGTGGCGGCCGGCATAGTAGTTGCCGAGCAGTTCGAGGGCGCGCACATCGTGGTCGACCGGCAGGCCGAAGGCATCGCCGATGGCATCGGCGGTGATGTCATCATGGGTCGGGCCGATGCCGCCGGAGGTGAACACATAGGTGTGCTTGCGGCGCAGAGCGTTGACCGCCTCGCCGATCGCCTGCATCTCGTCGGCGACGAAGCGCACTTCGCGCAGGTCGACACCGATCGCGGTCATCACCAGCGCGAGGTGGTTGGCATTGCTGTCGCGGGTGCGGCCGGACAGGATCTCGTCGCCGATGACAAGCATTGCGGCGGTGATCGTTTCCGGTGCGGTGTCCGATTCGACCATGGCGATGACACTCCTGTCCGCTTGCCCGGCAACACATGTTCTGCCGATGGCGCCGCGTCAAGCGTGTCGTTGGCGTGAACGCTGTGTAGCCGCTTTGGCCCCGTGCGCCGGCGGCTCCGGTTCTCTATGTACAGTGTCAACACAACACGCGAGGGGATCGCAACGTCATGACCAAAGTTCTCGTTCTCTATTATTCCAGCTGGGGCCACATGGAAGCCATGGCTGAAGCTGCCGCCAAGGGTGCCCGGGAAGCCGGTGCCGACGTGACCATCAAGCGCGTGCCGGAACTGGTGCCGGAAGACGTCGCCAAGGCCGCCCACTACAAGCTCGACCAGGCCGCACCGATCGCAGACCCGATGGAACTGGCCGATTATGACGCGATCATTTTCGGCATTTCAGCCCGCTACGGCATGATGCCGGCGCAGATGAAGAACTTCCTCGACCAGACCGGCGGCCTGTGGGCGCAGGGCAAGCTGATCAACAAGGTTGCATCGGTGATGGTTTCGACTGCAACCCAGCATGGTGGCGCGGAAATGGCGATCGTCACGACGCAGATTTCGCTGCAGCACCACGGCATGATCATCGTGCCGCTGTCCTATGCCTATCAGGAGCAGATGGGCAATGACGTTGTGCGCGGCGGTTCGCCCTACGGCATGACCACGACCAGCAATGGCGACGGTTCGCGCATGCCTTCGCAGCAGGAACTGGACGGCGCGGTCTTCCAGGGCAAGCGCGTTGCGGAAATCACCATGAAGTTGACCGCCTGAGGCCTGAGCAGACCTCCGAGTGGAAGGGCGGTCCGGCAGCGGGCCGCCCTTTTGCTTTGCAACTGCCTGTGGCAGGAAACCTGCTGCGGCAGGCAGGCAGGCAGGCGGGAGCGATGGCGTGACAGCGTTGCGGGCGAAGTTCAAGCGTTTCAAGGGTAGGCAGCGCACGGCGTGGAAGCTCTTCTCCTCGAAGCTGAGGCGGCGGCTTTTCCGCAACCTGACAGTCATCGGCGTGACCGGCAGTTCCGGCAAATCGACCACAGTCGGCATTTTGAGAACGGTGCTCGGTGACCTGCATCCGGTAGCGGCAACGCGTCAGGCCAATGGCCGCGATGCCGTGGCGCGGTTGTTCCGGCGCATGCCGTGGGGCACACGCATGGTGGTTGCCGAGGCTGGCGCCGGGGGCGAGCCTGACATCGCCGCGATCGCGCGCTATCTCGAGCCTGATGTGGCGGTGGTGACATTGGTTGCGCTTGAACATGCCAGCCGCTTCAAGACCGTGGAAAACGTCGCCAACGAAAAAAGCCGACTGGTTGCGGCGCTCCGGCCCGGCGGACTTGCGGTTCTCAACGGCGATGATCCGCTGGTTTCAGCGATGGCAGACGCAACCGGCGCCCGGGTCGTGCGCTTCGGCAGGGGCGAAAACTGCGACCTGCGCATCACCGGCGTCGAGCGCCATGGCGCCGAAGGGATCAGCGTGCATGTCGAAGGGATGGGCCCGCCCTTGAGTGTGCGGTCGCCGCTGTTCGGCACGCAGTTCGCCGTCAGCATCGCGGCTGCCGTGGCCACCGCCCGCGCGCTTGGTGTGCCGGATGCGGCCATCGTTTCGGGCGTCGCCAACTATCGGGGGATCATCACCCGCTGCGGTGTCATGGCGATCGACGGCGGGCCGACCTTCATCATCGACACGGCAAAGGCACCGTTTCATTCCATCGCCGTCCCGATGGCGGAGCTTGCCGCGGTGCCCGCGCCACGGCGGACCATCGTTCTCGGAAGTATTTCCGATTCGAGATACAAATCGCGGCGAACCTATCGACGCGCCGTGGATTTCGCCTTCCAGCATGCCGATCGCGTGTTCATGTCAGGCTCGACCGGAACCGGATGGGCAAGTCCGGATGTGCCGGAGGGCAAGACGTTTGCCCGCATTGATGACATTCTCGAGCTGGCCACCCATTTGCGCGAAACGGCGATCGAAGGCGAAGTGATCCTGCTGAAATCCAGTGGTGTATCGCATCTGGAGCGTATCGCACTGTCGTTCCGCGAGACGGTTCGCTGCACGTCGCCCGATTGCGGCATCACAGGCGGCTGTTTTTCCTGCGGCCTTTACGGGCTGCCGTTTCATGAGCAGCCACGCCGCAGGAGCGAGCGCCGCCGGCTGGCGGCAAAGGTCAGCAAGCCGGAGTATGCGGCACTGGCCGACCGCCCGCTTGGCGGCTGATACCTGAGATTATCGAGCAGCGAACGGGCCAAGCCCGGTTTGCGACGGCGCGAATCCGGTTTAGGAGAAGTGCGGGCCCCCTTGGCGGAACTGGTAGACGCAAGGGACTTAAAATCCCTCGGCCATTGGCCGTGCCGGTTCGACCCCGGCAGGGGGCACCAGATTTGAAACGGCCAATGGTTTTCTTGCTGCCCGGACCTTGCGCTTCGCGCGGCCTTGCCGCCGCTCAACGTGCGGTCCGGGATGGCCGTGCCGGTTCGACCCCGGCAGGGGGCACCAACAGATTTATTACATATTGAAAATAAATGATTATTTGGATCGGTGCGATCTTGGCTCCACCTCGGTATCCACCTTTTTGGGGTGGTGGGGATGAGGGCAGGCGTACCAACGGACTTTCAGACCATCCCGACCGGAAGCAAGGCATACTCGGCCTTCGGTCAAACCGTCCGCTTTCACCGCAACCAGAAGGGCTTCGGCCTGAACGAGTTCGCCGACAGCTTAGGCGTGTCGCTCGACTATTGGAGCCGCGTCGAGCGCGAAGGCACTGTCAGACGAAGCTGGGATTGGCCGGGCGAGGGCGGGCTCAAAGCGTTCGGGCATGAGCACGACCAGCCCGTTTCGCACTTTCAAGACGTTGCCCGCGATCATCCGCCTGGCGGTGATGATGCAAGTGCGGTTCACGCTGTCGCTGCGGAATGTGGAGGTTTTGCTCCATGAGCGGGCGATGCTGCGGTTCCGGCGGAAGCGAATTCTGCAGAAGTTCGCGGCCGTCCGTGGCTCGGTCCACAACCACCCGCCGGGTCAGGCCCGAGGACATGTTTCAACCAGGAACGCCACCTCTACAGCCGATAGGACTTCAAACAGAACCTTGCCGCCGCAATTGGCCGGAGTGGCGACAGCTATTTGCGCATGAATTGCTTCCCATCCGGTATTCAGGGGAAGGTTTGCGTCAGTCTGACGGCACCCTCCAAGGCCCGGTTTGTTGCCAAACCGCATGCGCATCTGATTTCGCATTACAGCTTGCCAATCCGGAATGCGACATGCTTCAAACTGTGAAGACAAAAAGCGGATGCAAAACCCGCGCGGAGCTGTCTGGGGCAGATGGAAACAGGGCGGGATCATGGTACGCAGCAGCGTACCAGGGAAGAGTTGATCGCGGCCCTCTATGCCGCCATTCTCGCTCCGGCCGAATACGACCAGATGATCGGTCTCCTGGACGGCTTGCAGTTCGAGGAGGGAGACTTTCTTGCCGCAGTTGCCGTGCAACTGGCCGCAATTGAAAACCACATTGCCTCGGTGCGTAGCGTCCAGGTCCGCATCGGCAGCGGCCGGCTTGCCCGTTGGCCCGATTCCGCACTGGTGTCATTTCCTGGCCCTGCCATAGCGTTTTCGCGCGGGGAGCAGGTTTTGGCTTCAAACCCTGCAGCCCGCGCCCGGTTCGGATCGGCCTTCGACAAACTGCCGGACATCATTGGCGATCCTTCCGTCCTGAAACAGATCCGTGCCTTCATTGGCTCTGCACCCGGCGACGACGGCGATGTGATGGCCCTCAGCGGTTACGCCGGCGTCAAGAACGCCGACGGGCGCGCGGAGAGTCTGTCCTTCGTGATCCGGCGTCTCAAGACCGATACGGCGGCAGACGCCAACGATCCCGTTTTCCTGCTGGCAATCATCGAACTCGCATTCAGCGACCAGACCGTCCGGTTGTTCCGCGCTGCCTATGATCTGACGCGTGCCGAAGCGGACGTCGCGGTGATGCTGGCTTCCGGTTTGCGGGTGACAGACATTGCCAAAAAGCGCGCCGTGTCTGCCGATACAATCCGCACGCAGATCAAGGCGATCAAGTCCAAGACCGGCGTCGCTGACATCGCCGGGCTTGTGAGGCTGTTGTGCAGCTACTCTGCCGGCCTTGCTGCGCCCCACAATGCAGGAGACGACGGTACAAGTGCAGACACTGCCGGAACGGCGCACCCTCTGAAACGATGGCGCCAGGTAGTTTTGCCAGACCGCCGCCGCCTCGACTATCTGGAGCAGGGAGCCGGTGAAGGGCATCCTGTACTCTTGTTCCACAACATACCCTATGGCGTGGAAATTCCACTGGAAGCCGTCAAACGGGCGGCAGCAGACAATCTGCGCGTGATCGCTCCCCTGCGCGGGGGCTATGGCCGGTCCAGTTTCATGTCGGACCTTGCACCAGACGCTGCGCTAAGTGCTTGTGCCGATGACTACAAGGCGGTTCTCGATGCGCTCGGGATCGGCAAGGTTGTGGTTCTTGCCCATTCCGGTGGCGCATCCTTTGCACTCCGGTTTGCGACACGGCACCCCGCCGCGGTCCAGGCGATCATCCTTGTCGGACGTTCGCCGGTATGGCGCGATGAATGGATAAAGGACATGCCACGTCAGCAACGGCTGGTCGTCAGGCTGACAAAACATCTGCCGCAGGCATTGCCGGTCGTCGCCTGGTCGATTGTCGCATGTCTCGATTCGCCCCACGCGGCGCGCTTTGTCATCAACGCGGTGAAGGAGAGTGAGGCCGATAGCCGCTCCGTCGCAGACCGCGAGATCATCAATCTCATCGCAGGCGGCACGGTTTCTGCGATGTCGGGAACCCTTGACGGCTTCTGCCGCGATTGTGCCGTCAGCCTGCTGGATCTGACGCAAGATGCGCGAGACAGCCCGCACAAGGCCCATATCCTGCACGGTGAGGACGACCGGATCGTGCCGGTCCATCAGAGCAGGCATTTTGTCGACTCAGTGCCCGGTTCCACCCTGGAGGTGATTCCCGATGCCGGGCAGCTCCTTTTCTTCAGCCATTGGCCTGCGGTTCTGCGGGCCGTGTGCGGCACACTTGCAAGGGAAGCGGGAAAGCCGGGAACGCGGCAGATGAACGCCCTTCCATAAGCGGGAAAATGCATGCGCAGCATGCGAATTTCCCTCGCCATACCGACAACTGGGTATGCGGAAACTTTCTTGATCCGATACGAGTTCCGCAGGGCGGGTGTGCGTAACGCACAACCAGGGCATGCTTGTGGGGACAAGACCGATGATTTCTACGCGGAGTGAGCCAATCAATTCATCTGCGTCGCGCGGCATTTTGTGGGGCTTATTGATGAGCTTTTTGAATGTTGCGGCCAAGTTTGCAGCCACTATCTGGCGGATTTTGCCTTTCTGCCCCAAACTTGCGGCCTCCCTTTTGCTGGCGCTACTCACATTAAACATGCCAACGTTGGGGTATGCTCAGGATACTGACCCTAACGAGTGCTACTTTGAGTTCCCGGAATACAAAGCAGGTTTGCTGCGGTCATCGGGCGAACGCTTTGTTCAAGAATTTAGAGCGCACGGAAATTGTCAAAATACTTCTTTAACGATAACCGGCGGCGGATCGGGTTCGTACACGTCTACTACTGCGACATTGACCATGCCGACGCTTTTGCCTGGCGCCGCTAGCGTAGATGTGCGGTTTACAATTTCTGCAATGGATGGATACTCGCAGACAAGGTCAGCAGGCATAACGTTCACGGTCATCGCCCCACCGGAAGAGCCCAAACTCGCAAGTGGTAATTTTACACTGGGTCAGTGTACGGTTGTCATTGATTCATCGTCAGAAGGACCGAAGGAAGTCTATCTCGATAATGGTTCTTTCAATTTTTATCCGGGCGGAAAGCGGTTCAATGCCGGCGGAGACGCAGAGGGTGTCATGTTTCCCGGCATCCCGTTGTCGGCCAACAATGTCAGAACCTGCCTGGGTTTGGAAAATGGTTCGCCCCTGATAACCAAGCACACCGAGGTGGTCGCAACCGGCACGGTTGGGGAAGGTGGCGACTCAGGCTTTTCATTCACTCTGACCGAGGCTGTGGGCGCTACGCCCGCCGGCGATTATTCCTATTCGCTACGCAATGGCTTTGATTTTACACCAGCGCCGGAAAATGCCGCACCCGTCGCCGATGCCGGGCCGGACCAGTTGGGTGTAGCGCCCGGGGCGACAGTGACCTTGGACGGCACCGGATCAAGCGATCCGGAAGATGACCAGATCACCTATCTGTGGACGGCGCCGGAGGGCGTCACGCTCTCGGACCCGACAGCGCTGAAGCCGACCTTCACCGCGCCGACGCCCGAGCCGGGCAGCGAAGCCATGACCCTGAATTTCTCATTGGTGGTCAATGACGGG
>JBGSWL010000093.1:0-14934 GCA_041752455.1 Roseitalea sp.
CCGACGGGTGCCGACAGCCGTCTCGGCCGCCGCCCGACCGACGCGCCACCGCTGCAGGAAGAGCCGCGCGTTTCAGCCCGCGAACTGGTCAACCGTTTCCGAAAATAGGCCGTCGAAGCGTTGTCGCAGCGATGACCTGGCGAATTTCCTTGCCGGCGACGACACGGTTGCGGCCTGACGACTTGGCCTCGTAAAGCAGGCGGTCCGCTCGTTTCACAATATCCTGGCCGCTTTCGCTGCCATCCCAAATGACGGCGCCAAGGCTTGCGGTGACCTGAACCCTTTGGCCCTCAAGAACCAGCGGCATCTCCTGGACTGCCTTGCGGATGCGCTCGGCCAGTGACGTGATTGCCCGTTCATCGGTATTGGGAAACACGATGGCAAATTCCTCGCCGCCAATGCGCGCCAGCACATCGTGGTAGCGGGTGTGCTGACGCAGCGCCAGCGCCAGGGACCGCAGCACGATATCGCCGCTGTCATGGCCATAGGTGTCGTTGATCTTCTTGAAGTGATCGAGATCGAGGATGACAACGCCGACCGGCCGGCCGATGGAGCCGAATTCGCGCATGTATTCGCGCAAGGCATCATCAAAGTAACGCCGGTTCTGCAGGCCAGTCAGCGGATCGGTCAGTGCCGCATGCATGAACGACTGGCTTTCTTCAGCCAGCCGCCCGCGCTCGTTGGATTCGCGCCGGATGGTCGGGTAAAGCCACCCGAGTCCGAGCGAAACGGCAGCCACAAGAACGAGTGTCGCAAACTGCGCCAGCACCATGGCAATCATCAGGGCGCCACGGTTGTCAGAACCGACCACCGGCAGGTTGCGTCCGAGCAGGGTGGCGGCCAAGGCAGAAGCGATCGCCGCGAGCGCCAACGCGCCAACGTAGATCAAAATCGCCATCTCGGACCGGTTCAGTTTCATTGCACCTCACCCTAGGTAAAGCATTTTAGCTCAAAGGTATGAGCAAGCGGTGAAAACCGGCCGGACAATTGCAGGTAGCAATGAAAGCTACACGTCAGGATTGGAAAAATGCCACCTGTCCGTGCATTGGTTGCGAAACCAGGTCGATTGGCGCTTGGCATATTGGCGACTGGCAGCCTTTGCCAGTGTCACTGCCTCATCAAGGCTGATGGCCCCGGCCAGATGATCGCCGATCTCCCGCAAGCCGATGGCTTTCATCGCCGGCAGGTCATCGCCAAGCCCGCGCGCCAGAAAAGCCCTCGCTTCGTCGACCGCGCCTTGCGCAATCATCGCATCAAAACGCGTCTCGATGCGCTGGTGCAGGCGCGCGCGATCCGGCATCAGCACGATGCGCCTCGCGATCTCCGCATCGGCAAGCAGCGGCGTTGTCGCCTGCGACTGCCACCAGGTGATCGATTTGCCGGACGCATCAAGCACTTCGAGCGCGCGCACGATGCGCTGGCCGTCGCCCGGCATCAGCCGCATCGCGGTTTCCGGATCGCGCGCGCGCAACTCCCGGTGCAGCCGCGAGGCGCCCTCTTCCGACAACCGGTAGCGCAGCCGCGCCCGCACCGGCTCGGGGATCTCCGGCATGTCCTGCAGGCCTTGAGTCAAGGCGCGAAAGTAAAGACCGGTTCCACCGCAGAACACCAGCGGGTGATCCCGCCCGACCTCGCCGCGAAGCGCCGCGACATCGCGCAGCCACCGCCCGGTCGAATAGAGGTCGGCAGGATCAATATGGCCATAGAGCCGGTGCGGCACCATCGCCAGGTCATCCTCGCCCGGCTGCGCCGTCAGGATCGGCAGGCCTTCATAGACCTGCATCGAGTCGGCATTGACGACGATGGCGCCGCTCGCGCGCGCCTCGGCAATCGCCAGAGCGGACTTGCCGCTGGCCGTAGGCCCCGCTATCAGGACAACCGTTCCCGCCACCGTCATTTGCCGGTCTCATGCCTTTGTTGTTGACCCGGCAAAATGCCCGAACGGGCCGAGCCGGAAATGAGCACCCATGTCCCATATCATCACGCTGATTGCCAATCCCGCTGATCCTGCCGTCGATGCCGCACTGGCGATGCGGGTTGCCGCCGCGACCGGTTGCCTGGACATCCGCCGGCTGGCCGAAGGCGTGGCGGTGGATCTTGTCGTCGACCACCCGCCGGAGACCGGCGTCATCGCAGCGCTTGTTGGCGACCGGCCTGTCGACATGGTGGTGCAGCCTGCCGACCCGCACCTGCGCCGCAAGCGGGTGCTACTTGCCGACATGGATTCCACCATGATCCGGCAGGAGTGCATCGACGAACTGGCCGCCGAAGCCGGAATCAAGGACCAAGTGGCGACGATAACCGCCCGCGCCATGAACGGCGAGATCGAATTCGAGGGCGCGCTGCGCGAGCGCGTGGCACTGCTCAAGGGCTTGCCGGTGACCGTCATCGACCACGTGATCGCCACCCGCATCGAACTGATGCCCGGCGGGCCGGAACTTGTGCGCACCATGCGCAAGCACGGTGCCTGGTGCGCGCTGGTGTCGGGCGGCTTTACCGATTTCACCGGCCGCATCGCCGAAGTGCTGGGGTTCAACGAACACCGGGCCAACCGTCTCGGACAGGCCGATGGTCGCCTGACCGGCACTGTCGCCGAACCGATCCTCGGCAAGCAGGCCAAGGCCGATGCGCTGGCCGACATCTGCGCCCGCCTCGACCTGCCGCATGCAGCGGTGATTGCCGTCGGCGACGGCGCCAATGATCTGGCGATGCTGGATATGGCCGGTGCCGGCGTTGCGCTGCACGCCAAGCCCTCGGTCGCGGCGCAGGCGAAGATGCGCATCGACCATGGCGACCTGACCGCGCTTCTCTACATTCAAGGCTACACGGACGCCGAGATCGTCCGATGAGGCCGGGCGACACCATCACGACCGAGCGCCTGCACCTTCGCCACTGGGACAAGGCGCGCGACGGCGCGGCATTCCACCGCCTCAACAGCGATCCGCAGGTGATGCGCTTTTTCGCCTACCAGCGCAGCCGCGAGGAGGCCGACGCCTTCATGGATCAACTTGCCGTGCGACTTGAAACCGAAGGGCTGGCCATGTGCGCCATCACCAGGCGCGACACCGGCGCGGTGATCGGCTGGGGCGGCGTCGCCAACGTGCCGCCGGACCTGCCCGCAGCACCGGCAGTGGAAATCGGCTGGCGCTTGTTGCCGGAGGAATGGGGCAAGGGCTTTGCCACCGAGGCGGCGGCGTCCAGCCGGGACTATGCGTTCGAAACGCTCGGGCTTGAAGAACTCGTGGCCTTTGCGGTGCCGACCAACCACGCATCCACGGCGGTAATGAAGCGCATCGGCATGCGGCATGGTCCGGCGCGCGATTTCCTGCATCCGCGCGTTCCCGAAGACAGGCCGGACATCCGGCCGCATGTGTTCTACCACATGACCTACGCCGACTGGCTGGCCCGCAACGAAAACGGCGGCTGACAAGGTCAGCCGCCGCAAAATGGTGGATGATCTCCGGTCCGGATCAATCGATCCGGATCGTCACGAAGCGCAGCGCGCCATCCTTGCCCGCAACCATCAAAAGCGCGTTGCGGCGGTCGCTTTCACGCAGCTTTTCAATCGCGGCTTCGACCTCCTGCGGGGTGGTCACGCCTTCCTGCGCGATCTCGACGATCACATCGCCGGCAACGATGCCCTTTTCGGCAGCGGCAGAACCGTCCTCGATCTCCTGCACGACGACGCCATCTTTGACATCGTCGGCGATCTCGAAGGTCTCGCGCTGCGCGTCATCCAGCGCAACAAGGCTCATCCCGAACAGGGTGATGCTGGCCGGTTCTTCCGCTGCATCCGGCGTTTCTTCGGATGGCGACGTCGCCATGGCCAGTTCTTCGCCGTCTTCAAGGCGACCAAGCGTCACCTGGACCGTCTGCTCCTTGCCGTCGCGCACGACGACGACATCGACGCGCTTGCCGACCTGCGTTTCCGCAACGACACGCGGCAGTTCGCGCATGCTTTCAACCGGCTTGCCATCGAACATGATGATCACATCACCCGGTTCGATCTCGCCGGTCTTGATCGGACCGCCCTCGATGATACCGGCAACCAGCGCACCCTTGGTCTGCTCCATCCCGAGGCTTTCGGCGATGTCGTCCGTCACCTGCTGGATGCGCACACCGAGCCAGCCGCGCCGCGTTTCGCCGAACTCGCGCAACTGCGCGATGACGTTCTGGGCAAGGTCGGCGGGAATCGAAAAGCCGATACCGATCGAACCACCCGACGGTGAGATGATCGCCGTGTTGATGCCGATGACTTCGCCCTTCATGTTGAACAAGGGGCCGCCGGAATTGCCGCGGTTGATGGCTGCATCGGTCTGGATGAAATTGTCATAAGGGCCGGACTGGATGTCGCGGCCAAACGCCGAAACGATGCCCGCCGTCACGGTGCCGCCGAGGCCGAACGGGTTGCCGATCGCCAGAACCCAGTCGCCGACGCGCATGCCGTTGCTGTCGCCGAACGGCACGGCCTTCAGCGCCTTCTTGGTGGGGTCGACCTTGAGGACCGCGATGTCGGTCTTGGCATCGCGACCGATGATTTCGGCCTCAAGGCGCGTGCCGTCGTTGAAATTGGCAACCACCTCGTCCGCGTCCGCGATCACGTGGTTGTTGGTGATGATGATTCCTTCTTCGGCATCGATGACAAAGCCCGAGCCGAGCGACTGCACCGACCTATCGCCACCGCCGCCACCATTGCCGCCGGGGCCACCGCGACCATTCGGCAGGCTGTCGAAGAACTCGTCGAAAAACTCCTGGAACGGCGAGCCTTCCGGCAGTTGCGGCCTCGGCACGTTGCGCTCTGTGCCTTCGACACGCTGGGTCGTGGAGATGTTGACGACGCTGTCGATCAGCTTCTCGGACAAGTCGGCCAGGGAACCGGGACCGTCCTGCGCCATTGCCGGTGCAACAGGCGCGAGCGGCAGGCCGAACGGTTGCAGCGTCACCGCCGTGGCAAGCGCCAGCGACAGGGCTGCATTGCGCGAACGGAACAAGGTGCGGGTCGTGGTCATGTGCGGGTGCCTCCAGCGGTGGTCATCAGGATCCGGTCAGGACCGGATTGTTGGTTCGGACTGAACCGGGCAAATAAGGCCGGATTGGGTCTATGCAAGCGTGGTGACAAGACCGTGAACGTTTCACGCGGCCAGCCCCGGTGGTTCACATCACGCTGCGCGCGATCCAGACGACCCCGAGCCCGATGGCTGCCGATGCAAGGCCGGTGATGCGCAATGTGTCCTCGGGCGCGGTGCGCAGGAATTCGCCCACCATGCGCCCGAGTGACGGGAAGGCACCGTAGATGATGCCCTCGATCACGAGAAACAGGCCGAATGCGGTCACAAGATCCGACACGGCCTGCCCCCTTGCAACCTTTTACTGTGCCGCAGCCGGTGCCGGCGCCGCTGCCGGCACATTCGGTTCGCCCGTCGAGTTGCGGAAATACCGGAAGAACTCGGATTCCGGCGACAGGACCATCGTCGAGCCGCTCTGCACGATGGCTTTCTGATAGGCCGCCATCGAGCGGTAGAACTCGAAGAACTCCGGATCGCGCGTGAACGCGTCGGCAAAGATGCGGTTGCGCTCAGCGTCGCCCTGACCGCGCAGGATTTCCGACTCGCGACGGGCTTCCGAGACGATTTCGACAACCTGACGATCGGCGACAGCGCGGATGCGCTGGGCGTTTTCGTTACCGCGTGCGCGAATGCGCTCGGCTTCGGCCAGACGTTCGGCCTTCATGCGGTCAAAGGTCTGTTGCGAGACTTCTGCCGTCAAATCGGTGCGCACGATACGCACGTCTTCAACTGTCAGGCCAAGCTGGGCCGCATCGGGACGCAGGAGGTCGCGCACTTCGCCCATCATGGCGGCACGCTCTTCCGACAGCGCCGCTTCGAACCCGCGCAGACCGTAGACCCGGCGCAGGGCCGCGTCGAAACGGGTGCGCAGACGCGCAGCAGCCGCCGTGATGTCGCCCGACACCTGTTCGCGGAACCGGCGTGCGTCGGTGATGCGGAAGGTCAGGAAGGCATCAACTTCATAGAACCGGCCGCCGGACACCTGAACAGGCGGCGAATCGGCAAGGTCAAGTCGAAGCAGGCGGTCTTCGATGATCTGGACGGTGTCGAACCCGGCAAAGGCCAGGGGCGCCTTGAAGTAGAGGCCCGGTTCGGTCTTGACGTCCTGGATTTCACCAAAGCGCAGAACGATCGCCTGCTGGCGTTCGTTGACGACGAAGATCGACGAGTAGACCGCCAGAAGGATAAGGGCGAGAAGCCCGGCGATGATCGGAATACGGTTTCCGGACAACATCAGTTGGTACCTCCGCTCTGGGTTTCGGTACGACGGTTCTGGACTTCGGGCAGCGGCAGGTAGGGAACCACGCCATTGCCGCCACCCTGTTCGTCAAGAATGATCTTGTTGGACGCGCCAAGAACGCCTTCCATGGTCTCAAGGAACAGGCGCTTGCGGGTGACTTCCGGCGCAAGGCGATACTGGTCGTAGATCGAGATGAAGCGCTGCGCCTCACCCTGTGCTTCCTGGACGACCTGCGTGCTGTAGGCGGACGCCTCTTCGCGAACCTGGGCCGCCTCACCGCGTGCGGCACCAAGCTTCTGGTTAGCATACTGGTTGGCTTCTTCGCGGAAGCGGTCTTCGTCCTGCTCTGCGCGCTGCACTTCTTCGAAGGCATCGGCGACGGCAGTCGGAGGCGCGGCATCTTCGATCGAAACGGTGTTGATCTGGAAGCCGGCACCATAGGAATCGAGCGTCGTCTGCATCAGCTGACGCACCTCGTCGGCGATGGCCGCACGATTGTCACGGAACACGTCCTGTGCAGGACGCCGGCCGACGACTTCGCGCATCGCGCTTTCGGCAACCTGGCGCACCGCATCATCCGGCCCCGCCACATTGAACAGGTAGCTCTTGGGATCGAGAACAGAATAGAGCACCGCAAACTGCACATCGACGATATTCTGGTCGCCCGACAGCATCAGTCCGTCAGAGCCGCCGCGGCCGCTGCCGCCGCCGATCTGCAACTGCTTTTCCACGATCTGGACGCGTTCGACAGTTTCAAACGGCCAGAAATGGAAGTGCAGGCCCGGGCCGGAGAGTTCAGCCTTCGGCTTGCCGAACACCAGTTCGACGCCGCGCTCGTCGGTATCGACAGTGTAGAATGCGTTGAGTGCATAAAGCACCGCCGCGCCAGCCACGACAAGGCCGATGATCAGCCGGCCACTGCCGCCGCCGCCCGGAAGCATCTGCTTCAGGCGATCCTGACCCTGACGGATGATGTCCTCGAGATCCGGTGGCTGGTTGCCGCCATTATTGGGGCGGTTCGGCCCGCGCGGACCCTGGCCCCACGGGCCGCCATTGTTCGAATTGTTGCCGCCGCCGCCCCATGGACCGCCGCCGCCGCCGTTCTGATTACTCCAGGGCATCGATTTCCTCTCGTTCCCTTGATGAAAGAGCGCAGGATCAGCCCCTGCGCTCACTGTAAGGACTTGTTTATAGGGAGAGCGGGCGCCGGTTTCAACGCGCCACGCCCGGTTTCAGACAATGTCTGCGTGAACCTGCCGCCAACTGCGCGCAGATGGCGCAGGCGGGCAGCTCAATCCTCGCGGCGCTCGTAGATCACGTGACAAGTCGCATGACTGTCCTTGACGCCCGCCGGTACATCCTCGCGCCAGGTTTCGTCCCAGACTTCCGGCTCGATTGCCGGAAAATGCGTGTCGCCCTCGGGTTCGGCACGCACATGCGTCACGTAGAGAACGTCGGCCAAGCCGATCGCCTGCGCATAAACCTCGCCGCCGCCGATCACGAAGATTTCAGCCGGAAGATCGTCGTCATCATCCTCGTCATCTGGCCGGTCTTCGGCTTCGGCAGCGCGCCAGATCGATTCCAGATGGGCAATGCCGAGTTCTATCGCCGCGCCAAGCGAGGAGACGCGCATCGTCCCCTCGTGGAACCAGTCCACATCGCGTGAAATGATGATGTTCAGCCGGTCCGGCAGAGGCTTGCCGATGCTCTCGAAGGTCTTGCGGCCCATGATCACCGGATGGCCGACCGTCAGCGCCTTGAAGCGCTTCAGATCGGAGGACAGGCGCCATGGCAAGGCGCCATCATTGCCGATGACACCATTGTCGGCGACAGCGGCAACGATGGAGATAATCGCTTCAGGCTTGCTCATCGTCATTCCCATTTGCGCACGATCAGGACGTCCAGATCACCGCGCGGTTCGAAGTCCTCGTACACCACTTCAAATGTGGTCGGTCCGGTTTTCTTGACGCCCGTCGCGCAGAACGAGACGAGGTTGTCCGGAGAGCCCTTGTCGACGATCAGCGTGAACCGCCCGATCACCCCGGCCCAGTTGGCGCCGGTGTGCAAGACATAGGACAACCACGCTTCGGTGTAGCCTTCGGAACCGTCGGTCGGCAGGGCCCCCTGCCGCCGCTTGACCGCCGAAACGAACGCATCGTCCACGCAATAGCGGGTGCGGTATTCCGGCGAGACCGCCCCTTCGCTATCGAACATGAACAGGCCGGCCGAACCGCCCACCGCCGGCTTGTAGCGATGCGCAACCGCGAGGTCACGCCCGGCCGGAAAGGTCATCGTCCAATAATACACCGACGTCAGCGTCCACTGCGGCAGGACTTCGCGGCTGTCTCCGCTGCCGTAGATCGCCACAGCGCCAAGCGTTGCAAGTTCGTCGAGCACCGCGTCGCTCACGCCGGAGACATCCAGCATGCCCGGGTTAGCAAGTGGTGCCAAAGGCAGGCCGGCATCAACCAGCAGATCGGTGATGTCGACGCCCGCGTCATTGACCGCCCGGTGCTGCAGCTGCGGCGTGATCGCCTGACCGTCCGCAGTCACGGTAAAGCCGAGGAAATTGTCATCCGTGCTCGGGATGCCCCAATCGGTTTGCAGGCCGAACCAGATGTCGGGCATCGGAAACGCCACGATGCTCTCGATGTCGCTGTCGGTCCGGTTGCGGAAGACATAATCGACCCTCACCTCGTCAAGCGACAGGTAGAGCGTCTCCTCGGCCATTTCGATTTCGGACGAGCGGGCCAGCACGAGGCCCCCCGCGCCCATCGCGGCGGTCGAATCATTGGCGATGGCAGGCGCGGTGCCGAAAAGTGCGGCACCAAGCGCTATGAGGGCAGCAAAGCGGGCGCAGAACGTCATGATGTGAGTTCCCCTTTTTCCGGCAAGGATGCGCCTTGCGGGTGACAGTCCGATGGCGGCTGTTCAGCCTTGGGCAGGTATGTGAACCACTTGCGCGCCAACGCCGCTTCGAGGTCTACCTCGAACCGCTCGGCAATCAGAAGGATCTGGGCCATGCAATCGGCCAGTTCATCCTCGAACTGCGCGCGGATCGCCTCCGGCGCATCGCCCTTCAGGCGCCCGCGCCCGGTCATGCGCAGATAGGCCGAGGTCAGTTCGCCGGCTTCCTCGGCCAGCTTGAGCACTTGCCAGTCGTCGTCGCGCCGGATGTTGCAATTGATCGCATATTGCTGCGAGACGCGCTCGCTGTCGGCTTGCAGCGCCTTCAGCGTCCGGCTCACACCGCCACCTGCGCCTTGATGTGCGGATGCGGATCGTAACCGGTGAGGACGAAATCCTCGAAGCGGAAGTCGGCAAGATCCTTGACCGGACGCACGATCTCGAGACGCGGCAGCGGCCTCAGGTCCCGCGAAAGCTGCAATGCCACCTGGTCGAAATGGTTGTGGTAGATGTGCGCGTCGCCCAGCGTGTGCACGAAATCGCCGACGTCCAGATCGCAAACATGGGCGATCATGTGGGTCAGCAGCGCATAGGAGGCGATGTTGAACGGCACGCCGAGAAAGATGTCCGCCGAGCGCTGGTAGAGCTGGCACGACAATTTGCCGTCGCAGACGAAGAACTGGAACAGGCAGTGGCAGGGCGGCAGCGCCATGTCATCGACCAACGCCGGGTTCCACGCTGAAACGATGTGCCGCCGCGAGGCCGGATTCCTGCGGATGCCCTCGACCAACTTGGCGATCTGGTCGATGTGATCGCCATCCGGGGTCGGCCACGACCGCCATTGGTATCCGTAAACCGGGCCGAGATCGCCGTTTTCATCGGCCCATTCATCCCAGATCGAGACGCCGTTTTCCTTCAGCCAGGCGATGTTGGTGTCGCCGCGCAGGAACCAGAGAAGCTCTACCGCGATCGAGCGCCAGTGCAGCTTCTTGGTGGTCATCATCGGAAAACCGTCGGCCAGCGCAAAGCGCATCTGGTGGCCGAAAACGGCGCGCGTGCCCGTACCGGTCCGGTCGGGACGATCGGTGCCATGGGCCATCACATGGGCCATCAGGTCGTGATACTGGCGCATGGCCCACACGTGCCCGATTCCAGGCGCCGCCGCAATTGCGGGTGGCCAAAGTCCACCCAAAAGAAAAGCCCCCGCGATCTCCCGCGAGGGCCTTCAAATGCCGGAGGGAAATGGCGATCAGAGATCGCCGAGTTTGCCGAGGTGCTTGGCGACGAGATAGTAGAAGGTCACGCGCGCCTTGGTGCGGTCAGCCTTCATCTGTTCGCAGACCTTGGCGATCACTTCGTCGGCAGCAGCCTTGTCGGTGACGCCGAGCTTCTTGCCGCACCACTTTTCGGCAACGCGATCCAACTCGGCCGGATCGGTGCACGAGACGAGCGACGCATCGCGCGAACGCAGCGCGATGCCCAGATGCTTGACGATCTTCGTGACGACGGCGTCATCGGCGCCAGCGTCATATTTCTGGACGTCTGCCAGATATTCACTCATGAAATACTCCCCCTGAAACGTTGTGCGGACCTGCGCAAAGCAACGGCCCGGTCTGCCTACCCGCCACTTTCTTCGTGCAGGCCACGGGCGGTTGTCAACCTTTCATTGCCGGCTTCAAAAGCTTTGGCTTTGAATTGCCGACCGGTCGTGCCTATATTGCGGCTGCCGGTTCGCCGGCTATGGCAATAAACGAGCGGTGTAATAAGCTTTTCGGACCCGGGGGCGGTACCCGGCGCCTCCACCAGGAACCGCAGATGCTGCGGCTGCTGATGGGGGCGAAACAGGATCGACGAGGGTGTAAAGATCGACTTTTTGCCCGGCATGATACCGCCGTTATCGGGTCAAAACAGTAGTTGCAAATGACAACTATGCAGAGGCACGTCTCGCCGCCTAAGGCAGCGCGACAGTCTCAAATCAAGTCCTGACGGGTTGCACTGTCAGGCGGGGTCCGGAGGCACCTGGCAACAGAAGCCTCCACTTTCCCCTGCTGCTTCCAACGCTCCGGCGGAGCCGCGGGTTGCGATTCCGAGCCGTGCGTGCACTTGACCTCCGCGATCCACCGGCGCATCTCTTTGTCAGAACGCAGGATTCCCGACCGATGAGTGAAGACATCATCCGCTACGACATTCTTGTGCAGAACGCACTGCGCGGCGTGATCCGCAAGGTATTGTCGGAAGTGGAAAAAACCGGGTTGCCCGGCGGGCACCATTTCTTCGTGACCTTCGTGACGACGGCGCCGGGCGTGCGGATTTCAAACCGGCTGCGCGAGCAATACCCGATCCACATGACGATCGTGCTGCAGCACCAGTTCTGGGATCTGGAAGTCGGCGAAACCGGCTTCGGCATCGGGCTTTCGTTTTCCGACATTCCCGAAAAGCTTTTCGTGCCGTTTGCCGCCGTTCGCGGCTTTTATGATCCCTCGGTCAATTTCGAACTGGAGTTCGACGTCGAGGACGCCGAAGGCGCCAACGATGACAGCGCATCGATCGAGCCGATCCGGCCCGAGCCCGTCGCCACGTTGACCCTCGCTCCTGCGCCCGCCGCAAAGGCGGTACCAGCCGCCAAAAAGCCGGCAAAGACCGAAGCCGATCCCAAGGCGAAACCCACCAAGGCCAGCGGCAAGAAAGACGGCGACGACGACAATGACGACGATACGCCAGGTCCCGGTGCAGCAGTCGTTTCGCTGGACGCTTTCCGCAACAAGAAGTGACCGCCCGCCTTGGCGGTGCACAAGCGATCGGTGACGATTTCCGGTCACCAGACCAGCATTTCCCTCGAAGCCGAATTCCTCGATGCGCTTACCGTGCTGGCTGAAGCCGAAGCGATTTCGCTTGCGCTGCTGATCGCCCGCATCGATGCGGCGCGCCCGCGCGACACCAGCCTGTCGTCAGCCCTGCGCCTGCATGTGCTGGCCGAAGCCCGCGCCGGGAAGCTCCCCCCTAGTTCGCAGGAACAGGAAGCTGCAGCCGCAGCGAGTTGAGCAGGTCGCCGACCGGATCGGTCGAAGGTGGTGGCAGCGGCGCGAACGGATCGCGCAGCAGCGAGGAGTCCACCGGATCAGGTCGGGGTGAGACCAAGGGTGCTGGCTCTGCAGCGTTGCGGCGGGTTTCCTCGGCTTCGGCCGCCGCCTCTGCAGCAGCCTCCGCTTCGGCTCGTGCAAGTGCTTCGGCCTCGGCCGCCGCTCTGGCGGCTTCAGCAGCAGCTTGGGCTGCTGCCTCTGCTTCCAATCGCGCCGCTTCCTGTGCAGCCAGCCTTGCTGCCTCTTCCTCTGCAAGCCGAGCGGCTTCCTCTGCCGCTTTCCTTGCCGCTTCCTCGGCTGCCTGCCGCGCTTCTTCCTCGAGGCGGACCCGCTGCGCTTCGCGAATGATCGCAAGGCGCTCGGCGGCGATGGCGCGCAGCCGCGTCTCCTCGGCCTGCGCAAACGCCTCACGGCGCAGATACCGGTCCATCCGCGCGTCGCGGCGAAGCCGTTGGCGCTCCAGGAGACGCGCCTGCAGGCGGTCAACCCGGTCCTGCTCGATTTCCAGCGCCCGTTGCACCACATGGGCCTCCATGGGTGCAAAGTCCGGCACCACTGTCCCCGCGACTGCATCGCCGGCAATCGCCAGATCGACAGCCGCCGCCGTGCCGGCAACCGCCTCGTCGCCAGCGTCCCAGGTTGCGGTCAATTGTCCGCCGGGCACGCCGGTGGAGAGATCAAGGCTCACGCTGCCGGCCACGGCCAGGGCGCCATCTGCGGACTGCGTTGCGATATTGGCAAGGCTTGCCACACCGGAGCTGATCACGACCGGCCCCTCGACCGGTTTCAGCTCGACCGAATCGGCAAACACCGCCCCTTGCGCAATCGTGCGCACATCGCCGCCGGTGATTCCGAACCCGCGCTGGTCAGCCGCCGCAATGATCGCTGTGTAAGCATCCGGTGACAGACCTGAAACGCCAATGGGGCCGCTGCGCACCACCGCTGTGCCGGTCAACCCGGACAGTAGCTCGACTGGCGTTCGTCCGGTCGTCGTCAAGTGCCCGTCGAGCGTCAGCGTGGTCGTCACGGTCGGAACCGCGGGCACGAAGGTCGAAAGGTCCAGCCCGTCCGCCTGCAGCCGCGCGGTGACTGACACCGTACCCGCCTGGTTCTGCGCCCGAACAGTGCCGCTCACCGGCACGCCATCAAGTGTTGCCGTGATGCCATCGACCGACAATTGCCCGCCGCGCCAGCCGATTGTCGCCTTGGCGTCGGCAAATGCGCGGCCAAGCAGCGAAAGCTGCGGCGTTGCAAGCGTCACATTGATATCGTTTTCGGCAAACAGCACCGGCGCGAACACCGTTTCGCGCGTCATCATGTCGACATGACCGGCGACCAGTGCGGCGATCAGATCAGCATCCAGCGCGCCAAGTGCAAAGTCGCCGCTGATTGTGCGTCCGCCTTCGGCAACGACGAGATCACCGGCCACAGTCACATCAGCGACGGCCCCGGTCAGCGCCGAAACCGCCAGCGCGTCGTCGCGGTTCTCCAACTGCATGGACAGCGCAACCGGCGTGCCGAGCCCGGTCCCCGGCGCAAGAGTGCCGTAGGCGGACAACCAGGGCTCCACATCGGCAAGCGCGATGTCGAGGCGCGCAGCGTCGAGCATACCGTCACTGCGCCATTGCCCGTCCAGAACCGCGCCATCGGCCTGCCCTGACGAGAGCGCAACGCGTCCTGTCGCTGCGCCGTCGCCAACCTGCGAAAACAGGATGGTCAGTTCGCCGGCGCCATCGATGCCGACACTTGCGCCGTCTGCAATCAGCGGCGGTCGCCCCGAAAAATTGAGCAACCGCAGCGCATCGGGATGCAACAGCGTCCCGGCAAGTCTGCGGGGTTCGGAAGCCTGATCCGGCACAGTGCCGGACAGGAAGATGGTCGCACCGCCCGCCATGCCCGAAAGACTGGCGGTGACGTCGTTGCCCTGCACCGTGCCCGTCAGGTTCAACGCCATATCGGTGAACGTGCGCGCATCGCCGGCAGCAATCACGCCAAGGTGCCGGGCAAGCGGCAGATCGGCAAAGCGCCTCGCAAGCCGGTCGGCAAAGGCCGACCCGTCCGGACCTTCAAGTGAAGCGTCGAAAGCCAACGTTTCCGCGCGGCTGAGCATGTCATCCATCGTGCCGTTCGCGCTGCCCGCCAGCGTCAATCCGTCGAGATCGGTGGCGCTGAACCGGTCGACGGAAAGCGCCGCGCCACGCAATGTGCCACTTGTTTCTATCCGTCCCGCCGCAAAGCCGCCGAGGCTGACGCGGTCGACCGCAAGATCGAACGCGGTATCGTGGCGCACACCGCCCGATGCCGAAAGGCTTGCGACAACCGACCGCCAAGCGGCGATCGCCACATCGTCCACATTGCCACCTTCGAGCGACACATCGAGCAAAGGCACGGCACCCGTGCTTGCATCACGGGCAATGGTTCCGGTGAGCCGGGTCAGCCCGGCGACGATTTCGGCATTGTCGGCCCGTTGGCTGTCAGCCGAAAGCGAAAGCGTTGCAGAAAATCCGGCCTGCGGGATCGCGCGGATCGTCTCGTCGACGCTTCCCGTCAGCCACTGCGCCAGTCCCGATGGCTGGCGCGAGGCGATCACCACATCGCCTTCAAAACGCGCCGCCTCGATGCCGGCGCCGGGCGGCGGCAG
>JBGSWL010000094.1:0-14263 GCA_041752455.1 Roseitalea sp.
TCTGTCGGCCGAACTCACGATCGCCCCGTCCGCCGCCGAGAAACCGGCGCGGCCCCGCGCCACCATCAGGTCGCCAAGCGGTGCACCATCGTGGCTGGTCTGGCCGATCGCGAGGCGATTGAGCGCGATCGACGCCGGGCCCGACAGTACCGTCAGGAGATCATCGGCAAAGCCTTCGAAATCGGCGCGGAAGGCGCCCGCATCCCGGTGTGCGCTGGCTGAAAGCGACGGCACGCGGACTTTCGAGGCCTGAAAAGCGATCATCGCCGCAAGCACGCCGTCGCGATCACCGAACCACTTGTAGAGGCTTTCCTTCGAACAATTGGCGGCGCGCGCCAGCCCCGCCGTCGTCAAGGCCTTTTCCCCGCCCGCAACCAGCAAGGCGAGCGCTGCTTCCAGCACTTCGGCCTGGCGCGGCGTGAATTCGGTCTCATCGATGGATGCATGGCGGTTCATGGATTTCACGTACCGTACGGTACGGTTCCCTGTCAAGCGACATCCATGTGCAACCGGCCTTCCAACAAGCGCCCGGCGCGATAAGTTGCTTGAACAGAAGTGAGGGGACACGCCGATGATTCGCACCGCAACAGCCGGAAGCCTGCCCAAACCCGCATGGTTGGCCGAACCCGAAAAGCTCTGGGCCGCATGGCGGCAGGAAGGCGAGGCGCTGGAACAGGCCAAGCGTGATGCGGCGCTGGTATGGATCAAGGAGCAGGAGGACGCCGGCCTTTCCATCGTCGGCGAAGGCGAGCAGTTCCGCATGCACTTCGTCCACGGCATCCTCGAACATGTCGACGGCATCGACTGGAACCTGAAGAGCAAGATGGGCATCCGCAACGACCGCTATGTGGTCGATGTGCCGACAGTGACGGCGCCGGTCGAGCGCAAGCGCCCGATCCATCAGGGCGAGGCGATCTTCGCCCGCGCCCACACCGACCGCCAGCTGAAATTCACCATGCCCGGACCGATGACGATCTGCGACACGATCGCCGATGGCCACTATGGCAGCCGGATCGACATGGCGATGGCTTTTGCCGATCTGCTCAACGCCGAAGCGCGCGAACTGGAAGCGGCGGGTGTCGACATCATCCAGTTCGATGAACCGGCCTTCAACGCGTTTACCGTGGAAGCAGCCGAGTGGGGCGTTGCAGCTCTGGAGCGCGCGACGGCAGGCCTCACCTGCACGACTGCCGTGCACATCTGCTACGGCTACGGCATCAAGGCCAATATCGACTGGAAGCAGACGCTTGGCGAAAAGTGGACGCAGTACGAGGCGTTCTTCCCGGCGCTGAATGCTTCCTCCATCGATCAGGTCTCGCTGGAATTTGCCAATTCGCGGGTACCCGGCGACCTGATGCGCCTGCTTCCGGACAAGGATGTCATGGTCGGCGTGATCGATGTGGCGACCTCCACCATCGAGACCGCGGAGGATGTGGCGCGCTCGATCGAGGCGGCATCTGCCTTTGTCGATCCGGCGCGGATCATCGCTTGCACCAATTGCGGCATGGCTCCGCTGCCGCGCCAGGTCGCCAGCGGCAAGCTCCGCGCACTGGGCGCAGGCGCAGCGCTGTTTTCCGGCCGGTGACGCACACTTTACATTGCGTAAGGCGCAAGGCAGGGATCTGCGGAATTGAGCGCGCTTCAGGATCACAGTTACCGTGTCTGTTCCGACCTTCTACATCAACCTCGACGCTCGCCCGGACAGGCGTTCTGCGATGGAGACCGAACTGGCACGGGTCGGTCTTGCGGCGACCCGCATCCGCGCGGTGACGACAAGGGATTTGGCCGAGGGTCGGTATGACGACCGCATCGAGCGCTACAGCGTGGCGCTGCGCATTTCAGCCGAAGAACTCGCCTGCGCGATCAGCCACCGGGCCGCGATCCGTGATGCCTTCAGCAATCCGGCAACCGAGGTCGCGCTGATCCTCGAAGACGACGTCGTGCTGTCGGACCAGTTGCCGGCGTTTCTGGAAAACCTGCAACTGTCCGGGACCACCTGGGACGCGCTGCGCGTCGAGACCCACAATTTCCGTACGCGTGTCGGCGAGAAGCTGGACGCCGGCGATTTGCCGGCAAGTGTCTATCAGGTCCAGGGTTACGACTGCGGCGCCGCAGCTTACTTGGTGTCGCGGCGGGGCGCGGCGAAAATCCTTGCAAAGCCGGTGTCGCTGAGCATTCCGCACGACGACAGGATTTTCAATCCGCTACTCAGGGCATACCCGAGCCTTGTGCGCCTTCAGGCGGTGCCGGCGCTGGCGATACAACGTCACCGCCTTGCCGACGGCCAGGTTGTGAACGCGCCTGACAGCGACATCCAGACCGGGCGCCAGACCAACAGCATCCGCGATTCAGAGCTGCGCCGGCCATTGCCGAAAGGCAAATTGGCGCGCGAACTCTTGCGCCCCGTGACTCGCTTCGAAGCTTTTGTCCTCAGACTATTGGCACAACAGCGCAAGAAGCAGGCGCAGGTGATGGCGTTGCCGTTCCTCGGCGCATCAACCGGCGCGGCGCCAGAGGCCCTTCCGGTTCCGGAACGTCAAGAAGCGCTGTAGCTCAGAAATACTCGGCCTGCTCCCAATCGGAAACATGGGCGAGGTAGCGGTTCCATTCGGCGCGCTTGAGCGTGGCATACCATGCAGCAAACGCCCCGTCGGCAACCGTTGAAAGCAGCTGACTTTTCTCGAAGGCTGCGAGCGCCTCGCCCATGGTTTTCGGCAGCATTTGCGCCTCGCTGCCATAGGGGCGCTCGACCGGCGCGGGCGCGGCCATCGCCTTTTCGATGCCGTCAAGGCCGGACAGGATCTGCGCGGCAAATGCCAGCCACGGATTGGCGAGCGGTTCGGCAATCCGGTTCTCGATCCGGCTCGCCGGATCACCCGGCGCCATCAGCGCCCGCACCATTGCGCCACGATTGTCATGGCCCCACTGGATGCGGTCCGGTGCCAGCTGAAACGGCTGGAACCGCTTGTAGCCGTTGACCGTCGGCACCAGCATCAGACACGTCGCCTCCGCATGCGCCAGAAGCCCGCCGATCCATGCCGAGGCGACGGGAGACAGCGCACCGTCCGGATCGGGGATAAAGACGTTGGCGCCGCTGGCTTGGTTCGTCAGTGATTGGTGCAGATGCCAGCCGCTGGAGGCCGCATTGGCAACGCCCATACGGCACATGAAACTCGCATGCAGGCCATGGCGGGCGGCAACCTGCGTGACCAGCGAGCGAAACAGCGTCAGGTTCAGCGCATGGCGCTCGGGCGAAGCAGTGCCGAACATCGCCTCGAACTGCGACGGTCCCATCTCGACTTCAAGGGAACGCAACGGCAGTCCGGCGCCATGACAGGCCGCGCGGATCGCCTCGAGCACCGGCTCGGCCTCGTCATAGATGTCGTCTTCCAGAAAGCTGTAGCCATGCGTGAACAGCGCGGTCTTCGGCGGCGTATGCGGCATCGTGGCATGCCGATGTTCGCGGTTGTCTTCGACGACACGCAGCAGGTGAAACTCGACCTCCAGCCCGGTGACCATGGCAAGGCCATGCGCCGAAAGCCGTGCGACGGCGTCGGAAAGGACCGCCTGCGGGCAAAAGGCGAGCGGCGTGCCGTCGGTGCGCATCGGCGTTGCAGCCAGCCATGCGCTGCCCGCGCTCCATGACAGGGGAAAGAACGCCGCCGGATCGGGCACCAGCAGCATGTCCGCCGCGCCGGAAACCGGATTGTCCGCCGTTTCCGCCTCCCAGATCGAAAAAACCGTCCGGTTGGCCGTGTCCTTCAAAAGCAGCGTCGATGGCGCACGCATGCCATCAGCCAGCACGCTTTCGAGAGCATCGGCGACGATCGTCTTGCCGCGCAGACGCCCGTGGCTGTCGCCGAAGACGACACGGACGGTCTTGAAGCCTTCCGCGCGCGCTTTTTCAAGGAGCGCCCGCGCCGCACGCTCATGGGCTTCGCCCGCAAGTCCGAGCCGGGCCAGTGCGCCCGATGCCAATCGATCCAAGATGTTGCCCCTCCCCGG
Organism: Roseitalea sp.; assembly: GCA_041752455.1. Taxonomy (GTDB): domain Bacteria; phylum Pseudomonadota; class Alphaproteobacteria; order Rhizobiales; family Rhizobiaceae; genus JBGSWL01. The sequence continues at coordinate 4,006 of JBGSWL010000094.1, forward strand.
CCGCGCCTCAGGCCTGCCGGATTGGCAGCGCCGCACTCCAGGGCGCACCAGACCGCCGCTCCGCATCGGCACGCGCCCAGACATCGGCCCAGCTTTTGCCTTCCGCCCCGATGGCATCGATCGACGCCGGACCGGAAATGTTCCCGACCGCGCTGCCTGTCGCCGGAAGGTCGTCGGTGTTGCCGGAGGCGAGGTCATCCATCGCCTTGATCAGCATCCGCCGGTAGCGGATGATGCCCGCATCTGTGCGGCCGAGATGCTCCTGCGTCCGGTCCTGGATGCGGCCCATGCTTTCGACCGCCCACTGGTCATGCACATTGATGTCGAGACCCATGCCCGTATAGGTGCGGCTGCGCTGCTCTTCGGGGTCAAATCCGTAGTTGTTGCGCGCGTTCTTGCGCGGTGCGTAGTCCGGCAACCGATGCTCGGCGAGCCGCTGCTCGCGCATCTTCACCTTGTCGACCGGCGCGCCGAAACTCGTGAACATCGAGAACCAGTAGCAGGTTTCGTCATCGACCGGCACATGCCATTGCGTGATGGTCATTTCGCGCGACATCGGAATCGAGATCGCCTGTGGAAACAGCTGATTGGTGACCCGCACGTGGGTGCGTCCGTCGCCAAGTGCACGCAGCGCCACGAGGCGCAGACCGAAGTCCGTTTCCTCGACCGTGATGTCCGGCCGCGGATGATCGCGCAACAGCTTGGTCATAGGGATGTCCGTATTTGCGGCCTTGTCACGAAACTGCTTGCCATAACTGTCGGCCGGGTCTTCATCTTCGAGGAACCGGTGCAGGAACGAGGCATGCGCCGGATCAATGCCGACCTCCAGCGCCTGCAGCCAGTTGCATTCCCACAGCCCCTTGAAGGCGAACACATGGCTGTCCGGTGCAGTGAAACAATCCAGTGCCGGAAACGGTGGCGGATCGCCCGGCCCCATAAAGGCAAAAATCACGCCGTTGCGCTCGACGACCGGGTAGGAGACGGCGCGGATGTTCTCGTGCATCCGGCTGCCTTCCGGCTCGCCCGGCTGCTCGACGCACTGGCCGGTGCGATCAAAATGCCAGCCATGGAACGGACAGCGCAGGCCGTTGTCCTCCAGCCGCCCGTAGCAAAGGTCTGCGCCCCGGTGCAGGCAATGCCGCCCGATCAGGCCGAGTTCGCCATCCTCGTTGCGAAACAGCACCAGCTTCTCGCCCAACAGATTGACCGGAACGACCGGACGCGCCGTCGCAAGCTCGTCTGCCAGCGCCGCCGGTTGCCAGTAGCGACGCAACAAATTGCCGGCATCGGTGCCGGGGCCGACGCGTGTGATCCGTTCGTTTCTTTCACGGCTCAACATGGCAAAATGCTCCTCCGGCAGGCTGACAGGCACAAAGACTGCCACTGCGAGATCATCACGGCAAGCGCGCGCAAACGGCCAGTTGACAGCCGCGAGGCGCTCCGCCATCGCTTTGCCATGCTAGCAAGTCTTGCCATCGGCACGGCGCTGATATCGGCGACCGTGATCATCCATACCTATGGGCTGATCCAGGTCACCCATGCGATGAACTGGCTCGTCGGGCGGGTGCGCGACAAGACACACCATCGAAACCGGGTGCTGGCGATGAACACCGTGGTGCTCGGCATCTTCCTTGTGCTGACTGTCGAGGTCTGGCTCTGGGCTGCGACCTACCAACTGCTGGGACTGTTTCCGGACCTTGAAACTGCGCTCTACTTTTCGACCGTGACGTTTTCGACGGTCGGCTATGGCGACGTCATCATCGGCAAGGACTGGCGCATGCTGGCGGCGCTGGAAGCCATCAACGGCTTCCTGCTGATCGGCTGGTCAACCGCCTACCTGATCTCGGCAGGCATGCGCGTGGGTCCGTTCAGACGGGACGAACATTTTTGAGATGATACGGCTGTTTGCGACGGCTTGACTTGATTGACTTCAGCGAATTCCATATAGTCTAGCCAGATAGCTAGCCAGTTGGAGCTTGTCATGATGACATTGCAGGACGCCAAGAACCGGTTCAGCGCCGTGGTGGACGCCGCGCTCGCCGGACGCCCCCAGTCTGTGTCGCGCCGGGGAAAGCCTGCCGTCGTCGTGATCGCGGCGACCGAGTATGAACGCCTGCTCGGCCTTGCACGGTCAGCGGAAGGCAGCTTTGCTGACCACCTCCTGTCATTTCCGGTTTCACGCAAGGACGAACGGTTCGACCGTTTGGATGCCGCACCGCGCGACATCGCGCTGTGATCTACATTCTCGACACGAATGTCATCTCGGCCACGCGAAGGCCCGAGCGCGCACCGCAACTGGCCGCGTGGCTTTCCGGCAAACCAGAGGATGCGCTTTTCCTGAGCGTGATAACGCTGGGTGAGATCGAGCGTGGAATTGCGCGGCAAACCGGTGCGGATCCGGAATTTGCAAAAACACTGCGCGATTGGCTCACCCGCACCGTCTCGCTTTTTTCGGACCGGGTGCTGCCGTTCCTTGCCGAGGATGCGCTCCTTTGGGGTCAGTTGAGCGCCCGGTTGGGCCATCCGGGTGCGGACCTGATGATTGCCGCGCAGGCCCTGCAACGCAACGCCACGATCGTGACGCGGAACATCAGCGACTTTGCGCCGACCGGTGCGCTTGCCGAAAATCCGTTCAGCTAAAGAACCGCCGTCACCCCAGCGCCTTCACAAACCGCTTCACCGCCTCCGCCATCCCGAACTCCAGCGCTTCGGCAGTGAGGGCATGGCCGATCGACGTCTCGGCCAGATAGGGAATGCGGGCGGCGAGCGCCGGAAGGTTGGCAACGGTCAGGTCGTGGCCGGCATTGACGCCAAGCCCCGCCGCATGGGCGGCATCCGCCGTTACGCCGATGATCGCGAGTTGGCGCGCGGCTTCGGCAGGATTGTCGAAGCAGGCACCATAGGGGCCGGTGAAAATCTCGATCCGGTCGCAGCCGGTTGCCTTGGCCGCCGCAACACCCGCTTCGCCCGTATCCGGGTCGGCAAACAGCGACACGCGCATGCCCGAGGCTTTCAGGCGCGCGACGATGTCTGTCAGGTGATCGCGGTGCTTGGCAAAATCCCAGCCATGGTCGGAAGTCTGCTGCTCCGGCTCGTCCGGCACCAGAGTTACCTGTTCCGGCTGGTTTTCTTCGCACAGGCGCAGGAAGTCCTCGGTCGGATAGCCTTCGATGTTGAACTCGCAAGCAGGGTACAGATCATCGATCAGCGCGCGCAGCACCGGCAGGTCGTCAAAGCGCACATGGCGCTGGTCGGGGCGCGGATGCACCGTCAGCCCGCTCGCCCCGGCATCAAGCGCCAGCGCGCCGAGATGCGCCAGATCCGGCCACGGCAGATGGCGCCGGTTGCGCACATAGGCAATGGCATTGAGGTTGACCGAAAGATGCGCGGGCATGGTGGCTTTCCGATGGTGGCCGATGTCAGGGCGAGGCCGAAGACCGTTTGATATAACGCAATGTGCGCGATTGCCACCGGGTTATCCTGCGCCCTTCGGTCCCGTTTTCTGTGTGGAGTGCTACCATGATCGTTGCCGAAATCATCGCGCCGGGTGTCGTCGGTCTGGACGTCACCGGCAAGCTCGACAGTGACGACGTCAAGGTCGCCATCCTGGCAATCGAAGAGGCACTGGAGCGCTTCGACGAGGTTTCGCTGTTCGTCGATCTGACCGGTTACGCGGGCGCCACCGCCAGCGCCATACTGACGGATGTGCGCTACGGATTTTCCCATCTCGGAGACCTCGGGCGCTACAAGCGTGTGGCTGTCATCTCCGGCCATGCGTGGATCGACACGCTGGTCTGGCTGGAAGCAAGACTTGTGCGCAAGGTCGACATCCGCCGCTTTGCGCCGGAAGAGCGCCACATGGCCAAGGTGTTTGCCAAGGGCGGCGAAATCCCGCGCGGGCGTGCCGAGCCTGCCATTGCGCGCATCGCCACTGACCGCGACGATCTCTTCGCCTTCCGCATCACCGATCATCTCGGCAAGCACGATGCCCATGCGCTGATCGGCTATCTGGAAGAGGCCTGGACCCGGAACGAAAAGGTCGATCTGATGGTCGTCATCGAGAACTACGACGGGTTTGACCTGTCATTGCTTGTCGATCCCGCCCTGTGGAAAGGCAAGGTTGCCAGCCTTTCCCATGTGCGACGCTACGCCGTCGTCGGCGGACCGGCCGCCATGCGCGGCGCCGCGGCATTTTTCGGCGCGTTCCTGCCGATGGAAATCCGCACCTTCGAACGCGGCCACGAAAGCGAAGCCTGGCACTGGCTGGATGCAAAGCCGCAGTTTGCCACGTAGCGTGGCGCGACCGTCAATGCCTTGAAGTTCAGCGCCGGTGCCCCGGATTGCGCAGCGTTTCGCAATAATGCGCGATCTCGGCCTCATAGGCCTGTGCGCGCTTTGACTTGTGCTTCGGCTGGCGCGCTATCATCGCCATCAGGCCGACAACGATCGAGCCTGCCACAAGCGCAACGACGGTCGCCGCGTGTTCCTGGTCGCCGGCCCATTTCATCGCCGCGTGAAAGTCCTCGAACGCCATCGCCTTGGAAACCGAAAAGAGGCTGAGGGCGCTCGCGCCGGCGAGCGCTGTGAACAAGCGCGACTTCATGACATTTTCCCTTGCCCGGCAAACGCCGGAATGTTGCCAAACATCTGACAAAACGATGAAAATCAGGTTTGTAAGCGCGGTCAACAAACCGTGTGCGCAATCGCTAAAGTGCGTCCGCTTCCGGTGGGTCGGCCACCCGGTTTGTCGCAAGTCCGGAAGACTTGCTCTGGCTATCGAATGATCGTCAGCTTTTCCGCCGCCCGGGTGATCGCGGTATAGAGCCAGCGGTCGCGCGTCTCGCGAAACGCAAAGCTCTCGTCGAACAGGCACACATCATCCCACTGCGACCCCTGCGCCTTGTGGACGGTCAGCGCGTAGCCGAAGTCGAAGTCATCGAACCGCTTTTTCAGCTGCCACGGCACTTCTTCCTCCGGCGCATCAAATGCAGCCTTCAAAAGCTTGATCTTGGCAACGCCGCGGTCGGTATCGCCATCATCGGGCGAAACCAGAAGGTTGATGCCGGGCTTGCTGGTCTCCTTGGAGGCGCTCATCACTTTCCAGAGCGAGCCGTTGAGCAGGCCTTTGGTCGGATCGTTGCGCAGGCACACCAGCTTGTCGCCGGCCAGCGGGTAAACCCCGGCAAAACCGGCCAGTTCGCGCAGGCGCTGGTTGTAGCGGCGGCGCGTCTTGTTGATGCCGACGAGAACCTGATCTGCTTGCCTGACCCGCTCGGTCGTCACCTGCGCCTTGGAAATCACCTGCGCCATCGGACCATAGTCGCCATACATCAGCTCGCGGCCCTCACGCACATCCATCGCCATGCGCAGGATCGGGTTTTCCGCCGCCTGGCGATGGATTTCCGTCAAAAGGAAATCCGGTTCCGCGTCGGTGAAGAACCCGCCGCCGGAAATCGGCGGCAGCTGACCAGGATCGCCCAGAACCAGAACCGGCGTGCCGAACGACAGAAGGTCGCGCCCCAGCGCCTCGTCGACCATCGAACATTCATCGACGATGATCAGCTTGGCGCGCGCCACATCCGACTGGCGGTTGAGGGTGAACGTCGGCGCCATGCCGGTCTTGCCGGTGATGACGTCGGTGGTCTCCTCTTCACCGCGCGGCCGGTAGATCAGCGAATGCAGCGTCTTGGCATTGGCGGCACCCTTGGCGCGCATCACCTGCGCCGCCTTGCCGGTGAAGGCGGCAAACTGCACCTCGCCGGATATGCCTTCGGCAAAGTGGCGCGCGAGTGTCGTCTTGCCGGTGCCCGCATAGCCGAACAGCCGGAACACCGGGCTGTCGCCACGCTTCAACCATGCGGCGACATCCGCAAGCGCCTGATCCTGCTGGGGTGAAAATTTCATGATCGGGGGATTAGCGGATTCGCGGGGGCGGAGCCATCGGTGATTGAGTCACTGGGATGCAAACTTCAGCTGCAGGACCAAGCCAACATGGTCGCTGAGCGGCTTGCCGGCGACGCCTGCGTTAGGAAGAGTCTTTACTGACAAGCATTCGAGATGTCGGGATGCGAAGACATGATCAACATCCTGCTTGTCAGCGCCCGGAAGCACGCCAGCGGTGTGTAGGTGCAGCCAATCCGGTATCGCTGCCTTGAGGGCTCTTGCCACCGACGCGGTCCGTGGCGAGTTGGGAATGCGCTGGTTGAAGTCACCTAGCAGAATAGTTGGCTGATCCGGTTCAAGCGCCGAGAGCAAACTGCCAAGGACGTCGAGATATCGGAGATGGTCTTCCCAGGGCCGACGATCTTTTCGGCCGTTCGACACATGAGCCATTGCCCATGGAACGCAAACCGCGACTACGTTGATTGCAGGATCGTGCCCAACCGCCGCCCGAACAAACCGACCGCCAGGCAGATCTACATGGCCGAGGCTGTCGACAGCTTGGATCGGGTGGCGGGACCAAAGCTCGACTTTGTGCCGACCCGGCGCACCGGGATAGCCGCTATCGGCTGCACTGAAAGCGACATCCGGGCCATTTCCCAATAGCGTGACACTTTCAGTCAGGCAGATGATGTCCGGATCGGACGCGCGAAGAAGCTGGGTGATTGCCCTCCCGCGCGGTGAATATGGGGTAGCCCATTCAACGTTCCACAGTCCGATGGTCAGCACCTGCGTCAAGGGTCCCCCCACCGGTTCCAGCTTCATCGGAATGTTAGCCCTAACCTCACCGCACCATCGGCCAGACCGAAAGCGCCAGCGCCACGCCCATGGCGCGGTTGAACCAGACAATCCGGCCCGGCTGGCCCAAGAATTCGCGCACGGCTTCGCCGAAGGCAGCCCACGGAATGATGGCGATGAGCCCGACGATCCAGAACAGGACGATCAGGCCAACCGCGACAGACCAGTGCGAGGCAGCCGGGAAATAGCCGGCAATGGCCCCGAGCGCCATCATCCACGCCTTTGGGTTGACCCATTGGAAGGCCGCTGCCTCAAGGAAATTCATCGGCCGGGCGCGCCCGCTGCTTTGACCGGGCCCGCCGGAGGTCGCGATCTTGAAGGCCAGCCACAGCAGGTAAGCCCCACCCACGATCTTCAGCACCAGCGACAACTGCGGGTAGAGCGTGAACAGGAGCCCCAAGCCCAGCGCCATGGCCGCAAGCAGGGTGGAAACGCCACAAACGATGCCCAGCACATGCGGGACCGTGCGCCGGAAACCGAAATTCACTCCGGAGGCCAGTAGCATCATGTTGTTCGGCCCCGGCGTCACCGACGTGACGAAGGCAAACAGGGTCAAACCGACCAACCAATCCCAGCCCATGCGGCGCACTCCAATTTATGTCAGCAATACTGACCTTTTTGCACGGATGCAATCCGAAAGCGACGATGATCAGGCAAACGAAACCGGCTCGTCACGCGTCGAAAACTCATAGACCACATCCGCAAAGGAATTGGTCGGGAACACATAGAGGAACCGCATCGGAACGTCTGAATGGTTGCGGCATCCATGTTCTGCCATTGCGGGAATGTGGAGCGTGTCGCCGGCGCGCGCATGATGGATGACACCGTCGATCGTCACCATAAGTTCGCCGTCCAGCACATGATAAAGTTCGGCAGGCGGATGGCGATGTGGCGCGAGAAATCCGCCCGGATCGAGGAACACGATCCCCGAGGTCAGGCCCGCTGTCGCGGTGATGTCGCCCGAGAACAGCGTTTTCCATCGCGCCGCGCCGCGCCCGTCCGGTTCGTCCCAGCCATCGTCGGGCTCAGCAGGCATCGGCTTCAGCCGGACCGGGTCAAGGTTCTCGTTTGCAATCTCGACGCCGGCAATGTCCTGCATCGTGCTTCTCCCGGCTGCGGCGGACCTCGACGCAGTCTCGTCCGTGACAACAGGCTTACGGCGCGTCGACGCCCCGACTCATGGCGGCGACGCCCGTGCGGCAGACTTCCATCAGTCCGAGCGGCCCCATGATCGCGATGAACTGTTCGACCTTGTGCGAACGCCCGGTCAGTTCAAAGACAAAATGCTCGGTCGTCGCATCGATGACGCGTGCCTCGAACGCTTCCGCAAGGCGCAGCGCCTCGATGCGATGTTCGCCGGTGCCGCGCACCTTGACCATGGCAAGTTCGCGCTCCAGCGGCTTTTCGTGGCCGCGATTGTGCGCCTCGACGGTCAGGTCCGTCACCGAATGCACCGGAACGATGCGTTCGAGCTGATGCTTGATCTGCTCGAGAACGGCCGGGGTTCCGCGCGTGACAATGGTGATGCGCGACAGGTGCCGCTCATGCTCGGTCTCCGAAACCGTCAGGCTCTCGATGTTGTAGCCGCGCGACGAGAACAGGCCGATGACACGGGCAAGGACGCCGGGCTCGTTGTCGACGATCGCCGCCAGCGTGTGCGCCGAGACAGCGCCGCGGTCCTTGGTGATGAAATAGGCCGAAGCCGGTGACGATTGGGGTGCATTCATGGCCGTGGGGTCCCTTGCGGTGATGACGATGGCAGATGGAGACGGGCGGGTCCGAGCCGCGCGACGACGACACCGGACACGATGATGACAAGAGCGACGAGCGCATTCAACCCCGGCCGTTCACCGAGGAAGATCACGCCGAGGACGACGCCTGCCATCGGAACCAGCAGGTTGATCTGGCCGAAGAACGAAGCGCCCTGCCGCTCGATGATGGCAAACATCACGAGCGCGCCGATCGCCGATGGCACGATGCCGAGCGCAATCAGCGCCAGCACCGAACTCCAGTGCGGGTCCGAGACGAACGGATCTTCCAGCAACAGCGTGGCGGGGATCAGGATGACCAGCGTCCAGGCGGTGATGTAGGTCATCAGTACCATCGGCGGATGGCGGGTCAGTTGCTTGACCGAAAGCGCGTTGACGCCATAAGCGAACGCCGCGCCAAGCACGGCGATCTGGCGGGTCAGGTTCTGGCCAAAGCCGTTGGCCAGTTCCGGCCAGAACAGGATGACGAGGCCGACAAGACCGACGACAACACCGGCAACCTTCGGCAGCGTCAGCTTTTCATCCTTCGTCAGCACATGGGCCAGCAGCAGCACGACGAGCGGCATGAGCCCCATCAGGATCGCTGCCAGCCCGCTGTCGATCACCTGCACCCCCCAGTTGATCAGCGAGAACGGGATCACCGTGCCGGTCAGCGCGCAGATCATCATGAACAGGTGGTCGCGCCCGCTCGGCCGGAACCAGCCGCGCCCGAAGACCAGCGCGATGGCAAGCAGCATGACGACCGCGATGATCTGGCGGATCAGGGTGATCGTCACCGGCGGAAAGTCGGCGACTGCCACTTTCGACAACAGGAACGCGCTGCCCCACATGATGGCGAGCGTCACCAGCAGCAGGTAATCGACCGGCCCAGGCCGTCCGCGCACATTCATGCCGATGCCTTTTCAAACGCCGGCAGCGCGACCGCATGAAGATACCGCCCGAACGTGTTGAACGCCGGCTGGCTCATGCCTTTCAGCTGCATCAGCGCGCCGATGCGCTCGGGCGCCCTGCCCGCAACGAGCAGCGCCGGGCTGGAGCGGCCCGGCCCACCGTTCTCGTCTTCGATGGCGCGCGAAATCACAAAATCCTGAGCGGCGCAGATGCGCGCCACATCGAGCGAGACCGATTGCGCCTGCGCCCGCTTGTAGCAATCCAGCACGCTTGCCAGCGCTGCGCTGTGGCCTTCGGCCTTGCGCTTGCGCGCGATCGCTTCCACGCCGGCAAGGATCGCATCGTTGGCCGATGCCGTGCGATCCGCCGCCGTTGCCGGAGTTGGCGCAGGCGTTGATGTTGCTGAAGCGGTCGCTGTTTGCGCTGGCGCGGTCTCCGTGATCGTGGCTGTCGCCGGTGGCTGCGCTGCGGCGACCGATGCCAGCGGCGCAACGGCCGCAGGCGTTGTGTCCTGCCCGTCCGTCGTGCTCTGGCAGGCTGTCAGGAGACAGGCCAGACCCATCGCAGTCATGGCACGGGCAATGGATGTCACGCCATCACCTCGGGGTCCGGGACGATGATCTCGTCGGGTGTCTGGCCTTCTTCGTAGTAGCCCAATCGCCAGGGCTCGCGTGCCGCCTCAGCCATCCAGGCCTCAAACGCCGGATGCGCAAGGATTGCATCCACATAGGCGCGCGCCTCGGCGCTGACCGGCAACCGGTAGCGGTCGATGCGGGTCGCAACCGGCGCATACATCGCGTCTGCCGCGCTGAACTCGCCATAGAGAAACGGCCCGCCGGCACCGAAGCGCGAGCGCGCAT